>JAOPUY010000259.1 GCA_025963265.1 Frankiales bacterium
TGGGTTGACGGTGAGCAGTCCGGTGGGGGGCGGGACGAGGTTGGTGGTCGAGGTTCCGTTGCCCGCAGACTTAACCTCGGCCTAGCTAGTCAGAATGTTCATCGGATAACCGGCGCCAAGCCTGAGGACCCAACGCTCGGACGTAGCCCGCGGATCGCGGAAAGCATTGCAGCTAGCTGGAATCGCGCAACCCAGGCTGGCCTCCCCCCGAGACTGGTGCTGGCGGCGAGGACGCGAAAGGCCCCAAGCGAGAGTGTGATATCGGGTTACCTGCCGGCAAGGTGACCGGCACCACCACTCCGATCGCCGGCTCACATCGAACCGAGGGGTCATGCGCAGCTCTGTGCCGTCCTCAGAATCGAAGTCATTCCCGAAATGGATGACAGTGACCCGCTTCTTTCGTTCGACAGCATAACGCGCCCCTGACCACCAACCGCGTTCGTCAACCCCGGCTAGGAGTCACACCAATGGCATCGACCGGTCTCATCGACCTATCGCGCTGGCAGTTCGCCACCACGGCGGCTTTCCACATGACCTTTCCCGCATTGTCGGTCGGGCTGGCCATCTTCCTCGTCATCCTGTACGCGAGTTATTGCCGAACGAATAACCCGCTATACCTGCAGATGTTTCGGTTCTGGAGAAAAATTTTCGCGGTCGGCTTCGCGCTCGGCATCGTGGCTGGGATCGTCCTGACCTTCGAGCTGGGCCTCAACTGGGGCCAGTATGCGCGCGCAGTCGGCCCCATCCTCGGTCCGATCATCTGCCTCGAGGCTCTCACCGCGTTCTTCCTCGAAGCGGGCTTCATCGGCATTTTGCTTTATGGCGAAGGCCGAGTCAGCCGCAAGGTCACGATGGTCTCGACCTGCCTAGTCGCCCTCGGCGCCCTGCTGTCCACCGCGTGGATCCTGTCGGCCAACTCCTGGATGCAGACGCCGGCCGGCTTCAAGGAGGTCAACGGGCAGTTCCAGCCGACCAGTTGGTACCACGTGATCTTCAACCCGGCCTTCGATTGGCGCTTCCCGCACATGGTGTTGGCGGTGCTGATCTCCGCCTCGTGGTTCGTCGCCGCCAACGGCGCCTACTACCTGCTCAAGCACCGCGCACTGCCGTTCGGCCGCAAGACGATGTCGATCGGGCTGCTGTCCGCGGCATTGCTGCTACCAGTTCAGCTCTACGTCGGAGACAGCCTGGCGACCTACGTCAGCGCCGTGTACCAGCCGGCCAAGGTCACCGCCGCCGAGGGCAATTTCACCAGCGACAACACGGGTTGGAACCTCATCGTCATCCCGAATCAGCCCAAGCAGCGCAATGAGTTCCGGCTCAGCATTCCGCATGCGGCCAGCGTCTTCATCTACCACAACTTCTCGGGCACGACGCCGGCTCCCAGCCTGACTGCGTTCCCCAAGTCCCAGCAGCCGTCGGTCTGGGCGACCTTCTACGGGTTCCGGGTCATGGTCATCGGCGCGTGGGGAATGTTCACCGTGGCCTTCATCGGGCTCATCATGCGCATGAGGCGCCGGCTCTACACCGAACGCTGGTATCTGCGGCTGGTGCTGTGGACCCTCCCGTTCGGCGTCTTCGCCACCATCGGCGGCTGGGTGGTGTCCGAGGCCGGTCGCCAACCGTGGCTGGTCAACGGACAGCTGCTCACCGCGAACTCGGTGTCCTCGCTGAGCACCGGTGAGGTCATCGCCAGCCTGGCCGCCTTCTGGGTCATCTACATCGGTCTGTTCACCGCCTGGGTGCGTCAGGTCATCCGTGAGGTCCGTCGCGGCCCGGAAGAACTGCCCTCGCTGGACGAAACGCCCACGGCCAGTCCGCCGCCGCAGTCGGCCCCGGCCCTCGTCACCGCCGGAAGCCGGTGAGTGGCGATGGTGTTCCTGTGGATGTTGATCTTGATCGGCGCACTGCTGGCCTACGTCGTCCTCGACGGCTACGACCTCGGAATCGGCACGCTCACGCTGTTGGAACGCGACCCGGCCCGTAACCGCAGCCGGCTCGATCTCGTCGGCAACGTCTGGGATGGAAACGAGTCTTGGCTGATTCTGCTGGCCATGGGCCTGTGGGGCGGTTTCCCCGCGGCGTACGCGACCGCCTTACCCGGCCTGTATCTGCCCCTTTGCTTGATGCTCGGCGGGCTCATCTTCCGCGGCTTCGCCATTGAGATGACCCTGCATCGGCCTGGCTTCGATCCGATCTGGGGGCGCCTGTTTGGGATTGGCTCGCTGGTGACCGCCTTCGCCCAAGGCGTTGTGTTCGGCGGACTGATCAGCGGAGTCTCCGTGACCAACGAGAGTTTCGTCGGCCACACTTGGGATTTCCTCGGCAACGGCTACGCCCTGCTGACCGGCTGCGCGACCGTGCTGCTCTACACCTGGGCCGGCGCGGCGCAATTGCGGGCCAAGCTGGGCGGGGACGCAAGCGGGGTGACGAGCCGGCGGCTGCGCCAGCACACGGTGGCGATTGCCCTGGCGGCCGTGGTGTCCGCGGCGCTGCTGCCGGTGGCGACTAGCGCGCGACTCTCGCTGGCCGGGGTCGACCGCTGGCTGCCCTTCGGCTACGGGGTGCTGCTCGCGGCCAGCGGGCTGTGGACGGTCTACCGCCGGGCCGACCGCCGTCCGTACCAGGTGGGCTTCTTCGCCGCTGCGGCCGTGCAGGCCGGCGGGATGCTGGCGCTGCTCTGCCTGTACTTCCCGCAGCTGGTGCCGCCGTCGGTGACCATATATTCAGCCGCCGCCAGCCGGCTCACGCTGCTCTTCCTGATCATCATGATCGGCCTCATCGGCCCGGCGACGGTGGCGTACGGGATCTACTCCCACTGGGTCTTCCGGAACAAGCCGGTTGCGACGCGGGCGCCGGATCCGGGCGAGGCCCGGACGCGGAACGGGGCATCGCCAGCACTGGAATTGAAGGGGAGCAACTGACATGGCCGACGCAGGAACAAGTGACACGACCGATCGGAAGTGGCCGCTCTGGGCGCGGGTTCTCGTCGCGCTAGCCATCTTGCCCGTCTGGGCGGCGGCGATTCTGGCCGCCGAGAACGACCTGAGCCACATCGGCGTCTGGTTCGATCCCTTGATGATCGGCCTCATGGCGGCCACGATCATCATCACCTGGTTCAGCACGCGGCACTCGCAGCGATGACCAGCGACGCGATGACCAGCGACGCGATGACTGCGACGCTGGATCTCGCCGGGGATCGGCCGCCGCTCGCGGTCCCCGGCGGGGCCGAGGCGGCGCCGGCCGGGACCCGGTCGAGCGCCGCCCGCCGTTGGTTGGCGGCCAGCCGCGGACCGGGCCGGCGATTCTTTCTCGCCGCCGGAGTCGGCGATCTGATCGCCGCCCTCGGCACCATCCTGGCCTGCTGGAACATGGCGGCGCTCATCGTCGCGGCGGTGGACGGACGCCGTCCCAGCGACCTGACTGGCGCAGTGGGCGGTGTCCTGATCGGCGGCGTTGTGGCCGCGTTCGCGCTCTTCGCGGCCAACCGGCTGGCAACGGCTGGCGCCGCTCGCGTCGAGTCCGCGCTGCGGTCTGACTTGATCGACGCGCTGGTGCTGGCCGACCCGGCGGGCAGCTCGCCGAGCACGGGTGCGGCCGCGGCCGCGGTCGCCGAGCAGCTGCCGCACCTGGGCGAGTACTTCCGCGGCTACGCGCGAGCCGCGTTCGCCGCCGGCGCGGTTCCGATCGCGATTGAAGTCGCGGTCTTCCCGGCCAGCTGGGTCGTCGGCCTGCTGCTGCTGTTCTCGATGCCGATAGTGCCGCTGAACATGGCGGTCACCGGGCTGGGCGCGGCCGAGCTGAGCCGGCGCCAGATGACCCAGATCAGCGAGCTGTCCAGCCAGGTGCTGGAGCGCCTGCAGGCGACGAGTTCGCTGCGCGCGCTCGGCGCCATCGGTCACCAGCGTCGCGTCGTCGAGCGGGCCGCCAACGAGCTGGCCCGCCGGACGGCGAAGGTGCTGCGGGTGGCGTTCCTCGCCTCGACGGCGCTGGAGTGGGTTTCCACCTTCGCCATCGGCGTGGTGGCGATGTACACCGGCGCGACCCTGCTCGGCTACGTGCACGCGCCGCTGCTGCCGACGCACATCGGCGCGCAGCAGGCGGTCTTCGTCCTGCTCCTCGCTCCGGAGTTCTTCCTGCCGCTGCGGCGCTTCGCCGCCGCGTACCACCAGGGGCAGGAGGCCATCGCGGCCGCGGAAGTGTTGCAGCCGCTCACCGAGGCGCTTTCGGAGGACTCGAGCCAGACGCGGGTCGCCGCGAGCACAGCAGCGGGATCGGTGTGGACCGGCCCCCCGCCGGAGGTTCGGCTGGACGGGGTCACCGTGCGGTTCGCCGGTCGGAGCTGGCCCGCGCTGCGGGCGGTCGATCTGCGCATTGCGCCGGGCCGGGTGTTCGGCGTGGCGGGGCCTTCGGGCGCCGGCAAATCGACCCTGCTGCGGGTCGCCGGCGGCTGGCAGCGGCCCACCGAGGGCAGCGCCCTGCTCGATGGGCGGCCGAGCGCCGACGGCCCCCGGGCGCTGCAGATCGGCCAGCGGCCCTATCTCTTCGCCGGCACCGTCGCGCTGAAGTTGGCGCTCGGGCAGCCGGAGCTCTCGCCCGAGCGGATGTGGGAGGCGATCGAGTCTGCCCCGCTCAGCGAGGTGCTCCGGCGGTTGCCGGACGGGCTCGACACGATGCTCGGCGAGCGCGGTTGGGGATTGTCGGGCGGCGAGGCGCAGCGGCTGGCGATCGCGCGGGCATTCCTCAGCAGTGCCACCTTGCTCATCGTCGACGAACCCACCGCGCACCTGGACGGCGACACCGAGCAATCCCTGCTGGAGCCGCTGCGACGGCTGCTCAGCGGCCGGACCGCGCTGATCGCGAGCCATTCCGATCGGGTCCTGGCGATCAGCGACTACGTCGTCGAACTCGAGGAGGGCACCGTCCATGCTTGAGGTCACCGCGCCGGTTGCGACCATGATGCCGATGGCCCGGCCGGGACGGCGGTTGACGCTCGGACTGCTGTACGCCGTCATCGCCGCCCTCGCCTCGGCCGGGCTGATCGGCCTGGCCGGCTGGTTCATCGTGCGGTGCGCCCAGACCGGGCTGTCCAGCACGTCCGGGTTCTCCTGGCTCTATCCGAGCGCGGGCGTCGAGGCGCTCGCGTTGACCCGCACGGCGGCCCGCTACGGCGAGCGGGTCTCAACCCACCGCTCAACGCTCGACCTGCTGGCCCGGGTCCGCGGACGGGTGTTCGCCTCGGCGACGCGACTGCCGATCGGCCGGTTGCGTGCCTTGCGCAGCGGCGACTTGTTGGACCGGATCCAGGCCGACGTGGACACGCTCGACCGCGCCGTCCTGGCGGTCGCCGTGCCCGGCGTGGTCTGCACCGCGGTCGCCGCCGGCGGCCTCACCGTGCTGGCCATCGTGCGGCCGTTCTTCGCCGTCGCGGCCGGGCTCATGCTGCTGCTCGTGTTGGCGGTCGACCTGATCCTGAGCCGGGGCAGTCGGCTGCTCGCTCAGCGGCTGGCGCAGGAGCGTTCCCAGGCCCGCGCCCGACTGGTCGAGGCGCTCGACGGCCGCGCTGAGCTGGCCAGCTTCGGCGCGAGCCAGCTCGCGGCGGACGAGCTGCGTCACCGCTTCGACGCCCTCGACACGCCCCGCAAGCGCCTAACCGCGCGGGAGGGGGCCGGCGAGGCGATCACCGCCGTCGGCGCCAGCGTCACCCTTGCGGCCATCCTGGCCAGCGGGGCCGGGGTCGTGGGACACGGCCTCGACCCCGCGATCCTCGCGCTCGCGGTGCTCCTCGCTGCGGCGTTGTTCGAAGCGGCGAGGGGCCTCGGCTCGGCGGGTCAAGCCCTGGCTCAGGCCCGCACCGCCTGGCAACGCCTGCGCGAGGTGACTGGCTTCGGGCGGCGCGACTGGACCGATGAGGACCAGCCGGCCGGCGGCGCCGGTGTCGGCGGCGGTGCCAATGTCGATGTCGACGCTGATCAATCGCTGGGCGCGGAGGTCGAACTGACCGACGTGTCGGCTCGATACGGCGGCTCGCCGGTCCTCGAGATCCCGCGGTTGGAGATCCCGCCGGGCGCCTTCGCCGTCCTGACCGGTCCGTCCGGGGCGGGCAAGTCGACCCTGCTCGCGGTCATGGCCGGTGAATTCCCCGGCGGCCGCGGCCGGGTGCGGATCGGCGGCCTGGATCCGTCCGCGATCAGCTACGCGCAGCGGGTCGCCGAGGTGACCCTCATCGAACAGGACGCCAGCATCCTCACCGGCACGGTGGCCGACAACCTCCGCCTGGCCCGCCCGAACGCCACCCTGGCCGAACTGCAGGACGCCTTGCGGGTTGCGGCGCTCGATACGTCCATCCAGCTCTCGACCGAGGTCGGGCCGGCCGGCGACTACCTGTCCGGGGGACAGCGCCGACGTCTGACCGTGGCCCAGGGCTACCTTCGCCACCCGCGGCTGCTCCTGCTCGACGAGCCGACCGAGGGACTCGACACCGCGACGGCGTTGCGGGTGCTGGCGAACCTGCGGGCGGCGTTGCCGAAAACGACCATCGTCGCCGCGATCCACGATCGCAACCAGGCGAACTTGTCCGCGTCCGTCGAGCAGGTCATCCGGCTCAACGACGGGCGCCTGAGCTAGGCCTGCCGATGCCGGGGGCCCGTCCTGCCACACTTGGGCGGTGAACGAACCGACGCCCGCCGCCGGGGCCCGGCCGGGGGGCTCCAAGCCGCCGCGGAAGCAGCCGCCCACACCGCCGCCGGAGTCGACGCTGCGACGGCTGGAGGACGACCTCCCGGGCTGGTTGCGCCCGCATCGGGGGGAGAACCGAATCCCGGTGGCCGCGGCGATCCTGGTCGCGGCAGTGCTGCAGCTCTTGCTACCGGAGAAATTCACGTTGCTGCGGCCGAGTTGGCTGTTGCCAGCGCTGGAATTGGCCCTGCTGGCGACCCTGACGATCATGAACCCGGTGCGGCTGACCCGAAACACGCAGACCGTGCGGTACCTCAGCCTGCTGTTGGTGGCGCTCATCTCCATCGGCAACGGCATCAGCGGCGCGCTGCTGGACATCAGGCTGATCCACGGCACGGCGGGCGATCAGGCCGGGCCCCTGTTGGCCTCGGCGCTGGCGATCTACCTGACGAACGTGATCGCCTTCGGCATCTGGTACTGGGAACTGGACCGCGGCGGACCGATCGCGCGGTCGGCGGCGCACAGCCCCTACCCCGACTTCCTGTTTCCGCAGATGACTCAGCGCCACCTGGCCCCCAAGGACTGGGTGCCGCAGTTCGCCGATTACCTCTACGTCAGCCTGACCAGCGCGACCGCGTTCTCCCCGACGGACACCATGCCGCTGACGCGGTGGGCGAAATTGCTGATGGCGATCCAGGCCACGATCGCGCTGTCGACCACCGCGCTCGTCATCGCCCGGGCGGTCAACATCCTCAAGTAGCGCGGCCGGTCGGGTTCAGCTCAGTGGGCGGCGGAGTAGGACTGCCAGGGTTGGTCTCCGCGGGCGCTGATGAGCGCGGCGGTCGCCGTCACCGCGACGAGCGCGACGGCGACGCCGAGCCCCTCGCTGCGCCCGAGGTGCAGCACGAGCAACGCGCCCACGACGGCCCCGAGGATCATGGTCGTCACGGCCAGCAGTCGACGGATGATCGTCGGAACCCGGTCGGCGGCGGTGACATCGGCGGCGATGCCGGTCAGCGTCATCGTCAGCACGGTGGTGGTCAGGTCCGGCACGGCGAGGCGGCGGACGACCGCGTTCTGCAAGCCCAGTCCGACGGCCGCGGCGCCGGCGACCAGGTCGTTCTGCGCGCCCGAGAGGGTGTGTCCGCCAGCCAGGCTGACGATCAGCGCCGCGCCGATCATGACGGTCTCCACCACGGTCGCGGTCGCGAACAGGCGGCCGCGGTGGCGGCCGATCCGGCGGATGAGCAGGCCGCCGACGTAGGCCCCGATGATGAAGCCGGCCAGCGCCCACAGCGACGCGCTCAGCGAGAATCCAGGCGCGCCGGCCACGGCGAAGCCGACGAAGACGACGTTGCCCGTCATGTTGGCGACGAACACCCGTCCCAGGGTGAGGATGCTGACCGCGTCGATGACCCCCGTGTTCGCAGTGAGCAGTAACAGCAGGACCGGCAACGGACCGTGCCGCGGATCAGCGAACCATTGGCGAAGCAGCGGGGTCCGGGGCGCGGGCGTCGCTGGGTTCGCGATGCCGTCGGCTCGGGCGGCGTCGGCGGTGGCGGTGGCGGTGTGGAGGGGGTCACGCGATTCTGCGGGCATGGCGGTCGCTCCAGCGCTCGGTCAGTTCGGGTGGCGTTGGTAGTCGACGGCCGCGACGTCGTCGTGGCCGTGGCCGTCGGCGATGGCCCGATCCAGCCGCTGCTGAACGACTTGGAGCAAGGGGGACAGGGGACTGGTGTGATCGGCCAGGGCGAGGTCCTTGCGGGCGAGTTCGATCGCGAACCCGGGCGCGTAGGCGTGCTCGTCCATCGCGATGGCCTTTTGCTGCGCGTACGGCATGGCCAGCGGCCCGTCCGCCAGGGCCTTGGCGAGCAGCTTGTGCTCGATCCCTAGGGCGTCGCACAGGGACAAGACGTCGCTCATCGCGACCGTCGTCGCCGTCATCCAGGCGTTGACCGCGACCTTGACGGCGCTGCCCTCGACCCCGGTCCCGAGGTGCTCGACGGCCGAGCCGAGCTGGGTGAGGGTGGGCTCGGCGAGTTCGAAGGCGTGCTCAGCTCCTGACACGAGCCAGATCAGCTTGCCGTTGCGGGCCGGTCCAGTGCTGCCCGACACCGGGGCGTCGAGATAGGCGACTCCGTGCGCGCGGGCCAGTTCGCCCAACGTCCGAGCGCTGTCCGGTCCGACCGTGCTGGCCTGCACCCAGACCGCGCCGTCGGCCAGCGCGTCCAGTGCCGTCTCCATCACCTCGGCGACTGCCGCGCCGTCGCGCAGCACCGTGATGACGACCGTCGACCCGCTCACCGCGTCGGACGCGCTCGCGACGGCGCTGACGTTGTCCGCGGCT
>JAOPUY010000298.1 GCA_025963265.1 Frankiales bacterium
GCCGAGCCCAGCCCCGTCCTCCCGGATCCGCCAGAGCCGGCGCGCGTCCTCGCCGATGACGACGGCCGAATCCTGCGGCGCGGCGACCCGGACGATCTCCTCGGCCGCCGCGAACGCCTCGGCTGGGCTGGCGCCGCCGGTCTCGACGAACAGCCACCCCCCGCCGGCCGGCAGGTCGGGCACCGCGGATGGCCCGCGACGGGCCCGCAGCACCTCGGGTAGCCGGGCGTCCATGCCTTCCAGGGCCAGCGGCTTGAGCGGCAGCAGCGCCGGCACCGCGTCGGCCGCGGTGGCCATGTCGGGGTAAGCCAGCACAGCCAGCGCGGTGAACGGCGCCGCCTGGACCAAGGTCAGCTTGGCCTGGGTCAGCACCGCCAGCGTCCCCTCGGTCCCGCTGAGGAACCGGGCCAGCCGGCCGCCGTTCTCGGGCAGCAACTGCTCCATCGAGTAGCCCGAGACCTGGCGGGAGAACCGGCCGAACTCGGTGCGGATCAGCCCGAGGTTCTCGCGCACCAGCGTGTCCAGCGCGGCTCCGACCGGGTCGGCCAACTCGTTGAGCGTCGACACGTCCAGCGCCCGCCCATCGGCCAGCAGCAGCGACAGCCGCTCGACGTTGTCGGCCGTCTTGCCGTAGGCCAAGGCGTGCGGGCCGCAGGCGTTGTTGCCGATCATGCCGCCGAGGGTGCAGCGGGCCTGTGTGGACGGGTCGGGGCCGAAGCGCAAGCCGTGCGGCGCGGCGGCGCGCTGCAAGTCGGCCAGGATGACCCCGGGCTCGACGGTGGCCGTGCCGGCCTGCGGATCGAGCGCCAGCACCCGGTTGAGGTGCCGCGAGAAGTCCAGGACGACCCCCGGGCCGACCGCGTTGCCGGCGATGGACGTCCCAGCGCCTCGAGCGGTCAGCGCGACGCCCAGGCGCTGGGCGACCTGCAGGGTCAGCGCGACCTCCTCGGCGTGCCGTGGGAAGACCACCGCGCTCGGGACCACCCGGTAGTTGGACGCGTCGCTGGAGTATTCGGCTCGGCGTCGGGTGGAGGCGTCGACCTCCGGCACCCCGGCGCGACGCAGTTCGGCGGCAAGCTCGTCCGGGGTCACCGGTCCATTGTTCCCGAGAAGTCGATCGCGTTTCGGCTGGGGCCGCTCAGCACCCGATTATGCGCGTCAGAATCGCGGCTACTCGCCGGTAACCCGAGACTCTCAAGCTCACAATCGGTTGAAGTACGGGGGTGGCTCGGTCCCGTCGAGACCCAGCGCCAGGGCGGCGCGGGCGGCAAGGGGGCCGATCAGGTTGCCGGTGCCGTTGTAGCCGCCGCAGGCCACCACGCCCGGGCGGGGCATCGTGACCAGTGCTCGCGCGTCGGGCGTGAAGCCGACCGAGGCCGCCCATCGGTGGGTCACCCGGACCGGCTGGCCCGCGAACCGGGCGGCGACCCGCTCGATCCAGCCCTGCACCGGCCGACTCGGCTCGCGCTCCGGCGTCCACTCCGCCGCGGCGAACTGATCGCGGCCGCCGCCGACGAACAACCGGCCGGAGGGATCCTGCTGGGCGTAGTCATAACCCCAGCGTCCGTAGACCGGGCACGGCAGCCGCCAGCCGCCAGCGGCAGCGGTCACGGTCGGCTCGGCGGCCAGCATCTGCAGTCGCGCGGTGCGGACTCGGCCCGCCAGCTCGGGCAGCACCAGTTCGAGCCGGCCGTCGACTGCGATGACCACCAGCCCGGCCGCTACCGAGCCGCCCGCGGTGCGCACTAGCCCCGGTTGCAGGCTGGTCATCGCGCTGTCCTCGAACAGCACCGCCCCGTGGCCGCCCCGTTCACAGCACGCAGCCATCGCCAGCACTCGGCGGGCCGGGTTCATCGCGGCGTCGTCGGGCAGATACAGCCCACGTCCGAGCGGGCCGTGGTAGCCCTCGACCGCGATCCCGTTGGCCCGCAGCAACCGCTCCTGGGCCTGGCAGTCGGCCAGCTCGACCGCCCGGTCCGCCTCCTCGGCGGCATCGGCCGGCTCGCCGGGCAGGCCAGCCAGTCGGATCGAGCCGACCCGGCGGACGATCTGCGGGCCGAGCGATTCGGCCAGCGCGTCGAGTTCGGCCAGCGTCGCGGCGTAGAGCTCCAGCGCGGCCGGCCGACCCCAGGCCGCGGCCGCCTGACCCAGCGCGATGGCCGGACCGCCCAGCAGGAAGCCGCCGTTGCGGCCCGCCGCGCCCGCGCCGACCCGGCCGGCGTCCAGCCCGATCACCGACAGCCCGCGGCGCCGCGCCTCCTCGACCGCGGCCAAGCCGCTGCCGCCGAGTCCGATCACGCAGACGTCGGCGCTCAGCCGCTCGGTCAGCGGTGGACGACGAGCACTCGCGGCGACCACCGGGTCGGCGTCCCAGCCGACCGGGCTGCCCACGGCGCCGGCCATCAGAGCACCTTGGACAGGAAGGCCTTCGTCCGATCGTGCTGGGGATTGGCCAGAATGTCCCGCGGCGGGCCCGCCTCGACCACGACGCCGGCGTCCATGAACACCAGCTGGTCGCCGACCTCGCGGGCGAAGCCCATCTCGTGCGTCACCACGATCATGGTCATGCCGTCCAGGGCGAGCTGTCTCATGACATCGAGGCCCTCCCCGACCAGCTCCGGGTCCAACGCCGACGTCGGCTCGTCGAAGAGCATCAGCTTCGGCTCCATCGCCAACGCCCGCGCGATGGCCACCCGCTGCTGCTGCCCACCGGACAGTTGCGCCGGATAGGCCGCCGCCTTGTCGCTGAGGCCGACCTGCTCCAGCAACGACCGGCCCTTGTCCGCGGCGGCCGACTTGGAGACCTTCTTGACCCGCAGTGGCGCCTCGACGACGTTCTCCAACGCGGTCATGTGCGGGAACAGGTTGAAGTGCTGGAACACCATCCCGATGTCGCGGCGCTGCCGGGCCGCCTCCCGCGGATGCAGTTCGTGCAGCTTGTCCCCCCGCTCCTCGTAGCCGACGAGGACGCCATCGACGTAGAGCCGCCCGGCGTTGATCTGCTCGAGGTGGTTGATGCAGCGCAGGAAGGTGGACTTGCCCGAGCCGGACGGTCCGACCAGGCACATCACCTCGCCTCGCTTGACCTGCAGCGTGATGCCTTTCAGCACCTGAAGGGCGCCGAAGTTCTTGCGCACCGCGACCGCGTCGACCATGGGCAGCGCGGAGCTAGCCGTCTCGGTCATCGGGCCTCGCTCATCGGAACGGTCTGGGCGTCGGCCAGGGCCTGCAACTGCCGACCCGAGAGCTTGCGCGACGAACCGCGGGCGAAGTACCGCTCGAGGTAGAACTGCCCGACCATCAGCACGCTGGTGATGGCCAGATACCAGGTCGAGGCGACCAACAGCAGCGGCACCGGATCGAAGATCGGGGTGCCGATATCCCGTGCCACCGCATACAAGTCGAAGCTGTAGGGCACGGCCACGACCA
>JAOPUY010000619.1 GCA_025963265.1 Frankiales bacterium
TCCCGCTTGGTCGCGCCGAGCGCCTGCTTGGCCCGCTTGGGCAGGTCGTAGACCATCGGGAACCAGATCGCGCCGGAGAACTGCAGCAGGTGGGCGTCGACGTGGCCCAGCCGCTGAAATGACGTCAGGTCCGAGGGCCGCGCGTCATTCTGGTTCAGCAGTGTGGTGGTCCCGTCGCAGAGCCACAGCGAGGAGTCGCCGATCGGCCCGTCGGTCGGCGAGGTCAATGACTGGATCATCACCTGCAGGCCGTCCAGCTCGACGACTTCGTCGGACACGGTCTTGACGAAGGAGGTGAAGCCGAGGTGGCGGAGGCTGTCTTCCAGCTCGGAGGTCGCGAAGGCCGGTAGCAGCACCGTGGCCTTCTTGGAGACGTGCCGCGTGAGGTGCTCGGGGTCGAAGTGGTCGCGATGCAGATGCGAGATGTAGAGGTAGTCGGCTTGGCCGATGGCATCCCAGTCCAGCCCCGAGTTGTCGGGGAAGGGAAACCACGAGCCGAAGTAGGCCGGGTTCACCCACGGGTCGGTCAGCACGCTGCCGAACGCGGTCTCGATCAACGCGCTGGCATGCCCCAGCCCGGTCACCTGCATGGAAATTCTGCCCGCCTCATCGCCGTGTGCTGCTCGTGCTCGCTCTTCTGACGGACTCCACGGTAGTCGGTGACCCGGACCGGCCGGCACCTCGGCGCGCGTCGCCGGCCCATCGGTCCGGACGATTATTTGTGGGGGTTCGCCCGATCCGCCCGCCACCCGACACCGATTGTCGGAAAAGTGAAACGAGGGCGTAACTCCCGGTCGGTTTTTGATCTAGACCGGACGCGCTGCAGGGCCTAGCATCGCCGCAACTAGATCGTTTGCCCGCTCTGCCACCACCGCGCCAACCTCGTCGATCCACCCTGATTCACCGCACTGTCAACGCCGCACAGTCAGCCTTTGACCGCCTATCTAAGGGGATCGCTCGTGCCTGAAGCTGTCGACACACCGAAACTGGAATTGGACGAGGACGAGCGGCGGCTGGCCGAACTCGGGTACAAGCAGGAGCTCAACCGCTCCTGGTCGGGTTTCTCCAACTTCGCGATCTCCTTCTCGATCATCTCCATCCTGGCTGGCTGTTTCACCAGCTTCGGGCTGGGCTGGAACAACGGCGGCCCGGCGCTGATCGCCTGGGGCTGGCCGGTGGTCTCGACCTTCATCCACATCAACGGCCTGTGCATGTCCGAGCTGGTGTCAGCCTTCCCCACCTCGGGCGGCATCTACTGGTGGGCGTCCAAGCTCGGCGGCCCGAAGGCGGGCTACTACACCGGCTGGCTTAACCTGATCGGCCTGTTGGCGATCGTGGCCTCCGTCGCCTACGGCTGCGCGACGTTCTTCGATCTCACCCTCGGTTTCTTCACCAGCAGCTACCACTCCGGCAACCTGAACAGAATCTTCCTATATTTCCTGGCGATTCTCGTGATCGCGTCCTTGGTCAACATCTTCTCATCGCACCTGCTGGCCGTGCTCAACAACATCTCGGTCTGGTGGCACGTCTTCGGCGCCGCCGCCGTGGTGCTCGTGCTGATCTTCGTTCCCAAGCACCACGCGAGCGTCTCCTCGGTCTTCACCCACACGGTCAACAACACCGGCATCTTCGGCTCCAGCACCCATGGCTTCGGATTCATCTTCCTGGTGCTGCCGATCTCGGTCATCCTCACCCAGTACACGATCACCGGCTACGACGCCTCCGCCCATCTGTCGGAGGAGACGCGCAGCGCGGCCGACTCGGCGGCCAAGGGGATCTGGCAGTCGATTCTGTACTCGGCGATCGGCGGCTGGATCCTGCTGCTCGCCTTCCTGTTCGCCGTCCAGGACGAGGCGAAAGTGACCGCGGGCGGTGGCGGAGTGGCCGTCATCTTCGGGCAGGCCTTGACCAGCAAGTGGGGCGGGACCGTGCTGTTGATCTCGACCGCCGGGCAGTTCTTCTGCACCGTCGCCTGCATGACGTCCACGACCCGGATGCTCTACGCCTTCAGCCGGGACGGCGCGGTGCCGGGCGGCCAGTACTGGTCCAAGCTGAACCGCAACCGGGTGCCGGTCTACGGCGTCGTCCTGACCGCGGTCATCGCGGTCATCCTGACCTCGCCGGCTTTGGTGAAGGTCGACATCAATGGCGCGCCGGTCCCGGTCGCCTTCTTCGCGGTCGTCTCAATCGGCGTCATCGGGCTCTATCTGGCCTTCGCGATCCCGATTTTCCTACGCTGGAAGGCGGGCTCCAGCTTCGTGCCCGGCCGCTGGTCGTTGGGCAACAAGTACAAATGGATGTCCTTGGTCGCGGTGGCCGAGATCGTGATCACCTCGATCGTCGCGCTGTTCCCCACCTCCGTCGGCGGGGTGCCGTTCGTGCACGGCTTCGCCTGGAAGTTCGTGAACTACACGCCGCTGGTCGTGCTGGGCGCCCTGTTGCTGCTGTGGATCGCGTGGCACGTCTCGGTCAAGCGGTGGTTCACCGGACCCAAGAACACCGTGGAGCCGGCGGTTGGCGCAGCGGTGGCAGCAGGCG
>JAOPUY010000319.1 GCA_025963265.1 Frankiales bacterium
CGAGAAGGACCCCTCGGGCATGGCCCGCTCGGAGGAACTTCGGGTCTTCGCCGACGAGCACGACTTGATCATGATCTCGATCGCCGACCTGATCGCCTACCGCCGCCGCTTCGACAAGCTGATCGAGCGGGTGGCTCAAGCCCGGGTTCCGCTGCGCTACGGCGAGTTCACCGCCGTCGGCTACTCCTCCTCCTATGACGAGCGCGAGCATGTGGCCTTCGTCTTCGGCGAGATCGGCGACGGCGAGGACGTCCTGGTGCGAGTCCACTCCGAGTGCCTGACCGGTGACGTGTTCGGCTCGCTGCGCTGCGATTGCGGCCCCCAGCTGGACGCGGCGTTGGCCACCGTCGCCCGCGAGGGCCGCGGAGTGGTGCTGTACATCCGCGGGCACGAGGGGCGCGGCATCGGGCTGCTGCACAAGCTGCAGGCCTATCAGCTGCAGGACGCCGGTCGGGACACGTTGGACGCGAACCTGGATCTGGGCTTGCCGGCCGATGCCCGCGACTACGGCACCGGCGCGCAAATCCTGGCCGACCTCGGCATCCGCACCATGCGGTTGCTGACCAACAACCCGGCCAAGCGGGCCGGGCTGGAGGGGTACGGGCTGTCGATCGTCGGGCAGGTCCGGCTGCCGACGCACGTGAATCCGGAGAACCTGCGCTATCTGCAGGCCAAGCGGGACCGGATGGGTCACGATCTCGATCTCGGCGTCGATCAGCCGGAGTTCCCGGAGCTGAAGCCGCCGGTGACCGAGGGCGCGCCGTGAGCGGGCACGGAGCCCCGGCGGCCGGCGCCGTGCCGGGCGCTGGCGATCTGCGGGTCGCGATCATCGCCGCCCAATGGCACACCGAGGTCATGAACGGGTTGGTCGCCGGCGCGCAGCGCGCGGTGGCCGACTCGGCGGTCCGCGACGTCCAGCTGCTGCGGGTGCCCGGCGCCTTCGAGCTGTCGGTCGCCGCGGCGCGGGTGGCCCCGCACGTCGACGTCGTCGTCGCGCTGGGCGTGGTCATCCGCGGCGGGACGCCGCACTTCGAGTACGTCTGCGACGCGGCCACCAGCGGCCTGACCCAGGTCAGCGTGCGCACCGGCGTCCCGGTCGGGTTCGGGCTGCTGACCTGCGATGACGACGCCCAAGCGCTGGACCGCGCCGGTTTGGCGGACTCCAAAGAGGACAAGGGCTACGAGGCGGCGCAGGCCGCCCTGGCCACCGCGGTCACGCTGCAGGCCTACCCCCGCATCTGATCGCCCGGGCGAGCATCGTGAGCGTTCCTCAGCCGCCGGCGCCGGTCGCCGGGTTGGTGCTGGCGGCCGGCGCGGGTCGGCGGCTGGGCCAGCCCAAGGCCGACCTGCTTTTTCGCGGTCGGCGGCTGATCGAGGCGGCGACGGAGTTGCTGTTCGCCGGCGGCTGTCTCGAGGTGGTCGCGGTCTTGCGGGCCGGCCAGTCGCCGCCCGAGGGGGTGACCGCGGTCATCAACGCCGACCCCGACCGGGGGATGGGGTCATCGCTTGCCCTCGGGCTGGCCTCCGTGCAGGCCGAGGCCTGCGTCATCGTGCTGGTCGATCAGGTCGGCATCCAGCCGGCCGAGATCGCGGCCGCCATCGAGCGGTATCGGGCGGGGGCCCAGATCGTCGTCGCCCGCCGCGCCGCCCGGCGCTCGCACCCGGTGCTGGTCAGCCGTCGGTGGTATGCCGACTTCAGCGCCGCCGCGGTCGGCGATCAGGGCGGCCGGGCGTTCATTGACGGGCATTCCGATCGGGTGCAGTTCCTGGATCTGCCCGATGAGATCGCCGACATCGACACCCCGGCCGACCTCGACGCGCTGGGCTGAGGCACAGGTCGTAGGCTCAGCGGCGATGAAAACCTTCGACGATCTCTTCGCCGAGCTGCTCCAGCGTCAACTCGAGCGCCCGGCCGGCTCGGCGACCGTGGCCGCGCTTGACGACGGCATCCACGCCCAGGGCAAGAAGGTCGTGGAGGAAGCGGCCGAGTCCTGGATGGCGGCTGAGCACGAGAGCGCCGACCGGACCGCTGAGGAACTGAGCCAGCTGCTCTATCGCATCCAGGTGCTGATGCTAGGCAAGGGACTGACTTTGACCGATGTCTACAAGTACCTGTGAGCTGACGTGACGAGTTCGGAATTACTGCGCATCGCCGTGCCCAACAAGGGCTCGCTGTCTGAGCCCGCCAGCCAGATGCTGCGGGAGGCGGGCTATCGCCAGCGCTCCGACAGCAAGGAGCTGGTGCTCGCCGACCCGGAGAACGGCGTCGAGTTCTTCTATCTGCGGCCCCGCGACATCGCGATCTACGTCGGGTCCGGGCGACTGGACCTGGGCATCACCGGTGAGGATCTGCTCCTCGACTCCGGCGCCGAGGCCTCGGTGGTCCTCAAGCTCGGGTTCGGCGGCTCCACGTTCCGCTTCGCCGCCTTGTCGGGGACCATCAGCTCGGTCGCCGAGTTGGCCGGCAAGCGGATCGCCTCGGCTTACCCGGGCCTGCTGGAGCGTTACCTGGCCGGCCACGGAGTCCAGGCCTCCGTCATCAAGCTCGACGGCGCGGTCGAGACCGCGGTGCGGCTCGGCGTCGCCGACGCGATCGCCGACGTCGTCGAGACCGGCACGACCCTGCGCAACGCCGGCCTGGAGATCTTCGGCGAACCGCTGCTGCACTCAGAGGCCGCGCTGATTCGGCAGGCCGGCACCGCCAGTGATCCAGCGGTCGAGCAGTTGATTCGCCGACTGCAGGGCGTGCTGATCGCTCGTCAGTACGTGTTGATGGATTACGACGTGTCCGATGCGCTCTTGGAGGCCGCGGTGGCCGTCACGCCCGGCTTCGAGTCGCCGACGGTCTCGCCGCTGCGCACCGCCGGCTGGTCGGCCGTCCGCTCGATGGTCCCGCGCAAAGACACCAACCGGATCATGGACGAGCTCTGGGACATCGGGGCCCGGGCGATCCTGGTCACGGACATCCACGCGTGCCGGCTGTGATCGCCCGATGATCGTCGAAGCGCACCCGATCCGCTCGGCGCGGATAGCGACCGTCATCGCCGCAGTGGTCGTGGTCATCCTGTCCTCGATCGCGGTGATCCTGCCCCGCACGGCCGACGGCGTGAACTTCACCGGCGCGGACCAGTGGGGGATCGCCGGCATCGGCGTCCTGATCGGCATCGGCATCCTGCGGTTTCTGCACCCGCGGATGCGGGCCGATGAGAACGGCGTGGACACCCGCCCGTTCATCGGCGGTTACCGCCACATCGACTGGGACCTGGTCCGGGCCGTGGAGTTCCCGCCCAAGGTTCGCTTCGCCCGGCTGGTGCTGCCCGGCGACGAGCTGATCCCGCTCTACGCCGTGCAGCGCGGCGACGGCGAGCGCAGCGTCGAGGTCATGGACGGCCTGCGCGCCCTGCACGCCCGCAGCCGCAACACCTGAGCTCAGGCCGCCAACCCAGCGCTCAGGCGTCCTCGCCGGGGCCGTGTCCGGGTGCGTCGGGATAGCGCGAGGCCTCGCGGAAGGCCTCTTGCAGCGTCGTGAGCCCGTCGCGCAGCGGCGCCCGGTGCACGCCGAGGTCGGCTTGGGCCGCCTTGAACAGGCCGGCGTAGGCCTCGATCAGCCGCCGGGCCTCGTCGAGGTCGAGGTACTTCTCGCCGTCGGAGGCGAGGCCGAGCTTCTCGGCGGCCGCGCTCATCAGCATGACCGCCGCGCGGGTGATCACCTCGACCGCCGGGATCTCAGCTAATTCCCGGACCTCCGGCTCGTCGGCGGCGGGGATCGGAGTTGGGTCAGGCGTGCTCACGCTGGTAGCCTTGCATACGCGACCCGCTCGTCACTATGTAGGTGCTCGTGAACGTGCAAGTGACGGGTGTGCAAGCGGAAGCCAGAGAGTTTCCCACCTGCGGCCTCACGGCATTCAGGTTCGGTCTGGTGCGGCGCTTCGCGTCC
>JAOPUY010000331.1 GCA_025963265.1 Frankiales bacterium
ACTACGTGCGGTCCGCGTCCAATGCCATCCGCAGCTTCGGGCAACCCTCCGTCGCGCCCGCCGGCGAGGCGCTGCCGGGCATCGTGGCCGAGACCTTCGCCTCCAGCCGCGAGGCCACCCGGTGGTACCGGCAGGAACGCGACGTCTTGCACCAGGTGTGCCGCCACGCGGTGACGCTCGGCGACTACGGCTCGGCGCTTGCGCTCATGCTCGACTGGCGGCCGATGAGCCAAGCCGTCGACGCCCGCGGCGACCTGCTCGGGTTTGCCGCACTGGCCATCGAAGCCGCTGAGCAGGTCGATGAGCCTGGGTTGCGGGCCGAGTGCTACCGCGACGTCGCATCGAACCTCGCCCGAACCGGCCAACCCGAACGCGCCCGAATGTACTTCGAGCGGGCCGTGACGATCTTCAAGCAGTCGGGAGACCAGGTGGGCCTGGCGAACGCCTACCGGAGCATGGCGACGACGCTCGTCACCGATCCGCGCCACCGGGTCGAGCTACTCCGCGAATCGGTCTCCGTCGCCCGCCAGCTCGACGAGCGACCGATGCTGGCCGCCTCCCTGCAGTCCCTCGGCGTTGGGCTGCTCTGGGCGGCCCGGTTCGAGGACGCGCTGACCGCGTTCGCCGAGTGCGCCGCGATCACCGCGACCGCGTCCGGGCTCGCCTATCTCCATCCGCTCGTGCGGTCCGGGCGGGCCCGGGCCTTAGCCGGCGCCGGTCGACTGGAGGAGTCGGCTGATGAAGGGGCTCAAGCCCTCGCGCTGCTCAGACGAGAAGGCGCGACCCAGGGCGAGCTCCGACTGCTCGAATCCCACGGCGACATCCTGGCCGCCCTCGGCCGCACCCGCGAGGCGGCCGACGCCTGGCGGCGCTTCCTGACGCTGGCCAGCAGCCCCGAACTCGTTCAGGATACGAACGCCCTCGACGATCACGCCGAAGGAGCGGTCACCATCGACCGCGTCACGGCCAAACTCGCCGAGCTAACCGCGGCAACCTTGAGTAGTCGGCAGGCGCGGCGTTGACCTCCGCGCGGCCAGCGAGGTTCATTCCCGAAGGATGACGCACCGGGCGGTCCATGGATTGAAAACTCAGTGCCACACCGGCAAACGCAGTCTGGCGCTGTGCTTTGCCGGCGCGGTCTGTCGCGCTCGGCGGCGGCGAATGAGAGTCTGAGGGAGTCGAGATGGCGGAGTTCCTGACCTATGCCGACGGCGAGCCGTTCCCGGGTGTCATCGGGCGAACGACCGAGGAGTCAAGTCCGGCCTGGCCGGTCCCGCCTCGGGCGCGCGAGGACGCGCCGAACGTCCTGATCTTCGTGTTGGACGACGTCGGCTTCGGTCAGCTGTCGAGTTTCGGCGGCCTGGTCGAGACTCCCGTGCTCGACGCTCTTGCGGCCTCGGGTCTGAGGTACACGAATATGCATACGACCGCGCTCTGTTCGCCGTCCCGGGGGGCAATTCTCACTGGCCGCAACCACCACTCGATCGGGTTGGCCACCATCTCGGAGACGTCCAGCGGCTATCCCGGGTATAACGCGATCTTGCCGTTCAACAAGGGGATGTTGAGCGAGATGCTGCTCCCGCACGGGTACAACACCTTCCAGGTCGGCAAGTGGCACCTGTCGCCGCCCGAGCACGAGACGGCAGCCGGGCCCTATGACCGGTGGCCGTTGGGACGTGGTTTCGAAAGGTTTTACGGCTTCCTCGGGGGCGACACCAACCAGTGGTATCCGGAACTGGTCTATGACAACCATTCCGTCGAGCAGCCCCGCCAACCCGAGGACGGCTACCACCTCAGCGCCGACCTCGCCGACAAGGCGATCGAGTTCATCCAGGACGCGCACGTCAACGCGCCGGACAAGCCGTTCTACCTGCACTACTGCACCGGCGCGGGCCACGCTCCGCATCACTCACCCAAAGAATGGGCCGACCAGTACCGGGGCAAGTTCGATATGGGGTGGGACGAGTACCGCCGAGTCGTGCACCGGCGACAGCTCGAGATGGGCATCATCCCGGCCGGAACCGAGCTCTCCGCCCATGACCCAGACGTGCCTGAGTGGGACACCCTGACGCCCGAGGCCCAGCGGGTTTACGCCCGGATGATGGAGGTGTACGCGGGCTTCGTCAGTTACACCGACCACGAGTTCGGACGGGTCATCGCGTTCCTGTCCGAGATCGGTCGGCTCGACAACACCCTTTTCATGCTCATCTCCGACAACGGCGCCAGCGCCGAAGGCGGCCCGGTCGGCTCCCTCAACGAGATGATGTTCTTCAACAACGCGCCCGAGTCGATCGAGGAGAACCTCGCGCGGATCGACGAGCTGGGCGGCGTGAACGTGTTCAACCACTACGCCTGGGGCTGGACGAACGCGGGCAACACCCCCTTCCGTCGCTGGAAGCGCGAGACCTATCGCGGTGGCACCGCCGACCCGTGCATCGTCTCCTGGCTGGCGGGCATCGAGGCGCGCGGGGAAATCCGCGACCAGTACGCGCACATCATCGACTTCGTGCCGACGGTGCTCGACGCGCTGAAGGTGCCGGCGCCGGCCACGATTCGCGGCGTGACCCAAGCGCCCATCGAGGGCGTCAGCTTCGCCCACACCTTCAACGACCCGGACGCGTCGAGCCATCACCACACCCAGTACTTCGAGATGTTCGGACACCGCGCGATTTACCACGACGGCTGGCGCGCGGTGTGCCCGTGGCCCGGTCCTAGCTTCGCCGAGGCCGCAGTCAAGGGCCGCGCGTTCAGCTCCCCGATCGACGCTCACACCTTGGCCGACATCGAGGCCAATGACTGGGAACTCTATGACCTGACCGCCGACTACGCCGAGACCAATGACCTCGCCGGCGACCACCGGGACAAGGTCATCGAGATGGTGGGGCGCTGGTGGGCCGAGGCGGGCAAGTACAACGTGATGCCGATCGACGGCGACGCCCGCACCCGGATGGCCCTCGAACGTCCCACGATCGCCCGGCCCCGAACCAGTTTCACCTACTACCCAGGGGGCTCGCCGGTGCCGTTCGCCGCCACGCCCAAGGTCTACAACCGGCCCTTCAGCATCACCGCCGAGGCGCACCTCGACGACACCGCGGCCGAGGGCGTCCTCATCGCCCAGGGTGGACGCGTCGGCGGCTACGCATTTTTCGTCAAGGACCGCCGCCTGCAGTTCGTCTACAACTACCTCGGCCGCGACACGTTCACCGTGACCTCGGATGCGGAGATCCCCATCGGAGACGTCACGCTGCGATACGAGTTCGAGCCGACCGGGAAAGCAGACCTAGCGGTCGGAAAGGGCGTTCCCGCTCGCGGGCAGCTCTACATCGACGGCAAGCTGGTCGGCGCGATCGACATGCCCCACACGGTGCCCATGCTGTTCAGCACGGAAGGCCTGACCTGCGGTTACGACGGTGGGAGCCGGGTCGCACCTGAGGCCTACTCGGATGCGTTCCGATTCACCGGCCGAT
>JAOPUY010000371.1 GCA_025963265.1 Frankiales bacterium
GTTTCACCGCCTGCAGCAGGCGGGCGTCCCAGCCGCGCCCTTGATGGACGACGCCATGTTCTGCGCGGACCCCCAGGTTCAGGCTCGGGGCTGGATGCGGCCGTTGACCCACACCGACGTCGGAACCCATCGCCATCCCAGTCACCCCTACCGGGGCGTGCCGCAGGTGTGGCGACGCGGCTCGCCGGCGCTGGGCGAAGACAATGAGTACGTCTACAAAAGCATTCTCGGCGTCACGGACGAGGAGTTCGAGCGGTACGCCGAGACGCGCATGCTCGCACTGGACTACTTGGCGCCCGACGGCAGCTCGCTGTAGTCCCAGAGTCGGGCCGCGTTGTCATGCCCGACTTGACGCAGTTCGGCGGTGGACAGCGGCAGCGAACGCAACGCTTGGGCGTAGGCCGCCTGATCGACGATCGGGTAGTTGGTCCCGAAACTCACCCGGTCGACGCCGATCTCGCGGATCAGCGATGCCAGCTCGGCCGGGTCGGGATCTTCCCCGCCCATCCCGCCGAACCGCAAGGCCGTGTCGGTGATGACGGTTTCCGATAGTCGGACCAGCTTGGCCATGTCCGCCTCAGCCCCCTGCCCGAGGTGGGCCAACTGCAGCCGGAGTGAGGGGTAGCTGCGCAGCACAGCCTCGAAGTGGCGCGGGTGACCCCAGGCGCCATGCGGCCCGAAGCTCAGCGCGCCGGACTCGGACAACACCGGGACATCGTGCTCGACGGCGAGGCGCCAGACGATCTCCATCCGCTCGTCGTCCGCGGGCACGCCGATGAACATGGGCGCGACCTTCAGCCCGCTGGCTCCGGCGGCAAGCTGCGTCTCAACCTCGCGCTGGAGGTAGTCCGGGCTCATCAGCACCGGGTCCAGCCCGACCACCGATTTGATCCGGCTCGGCTGAGCCGACGCCGCCCCGGCCGCCCACGCGTTCAGCTCGTGCCATTGCCGCAGCACCTGCTCGACGGCCGCGTCGCGATCCGTTCCGGACGCGGCCAGCTCGGCCACGAAGTCCTGCGCGGGCAGCCACGGCACGATCATGGTCCAGGCGATGTTCGTGCGGTCCATCCCCGCCACCAGCTCGGCCGTCGTGCCATCCCGGGCGGCGGGCATCTGCAGGTTGTCCATGAACGCCTGCGTCGCCGCCCGCGTCGGTTGGGTGTGGGTGTGGGCGTCAATCAGAGTCACGTCGTCTGGCATCGTCATCGGCCGCGCCGCCTTAGCCTCGTCGGATCCGTCGAATCCGTCGGGGGCCGACGCTAGCCGCGCTAACCGACTCGGCACAACCTTGGATTCCGAGTCGGTTCTGTCTCAGATCGGTAACCGCCGATCGGAATTGTTGCGTTGATGAGGGAAAGGCGGGCATTGTCATTGCATCTGACAGCAGCGCCAGACTTCCAGTGCGAATTGTCGTTCCACGGGGGAAGAACTGATGACTGATTACTCCAACGCGCCCGGGCCGGATGCCGCTGCGCAGCAGAACAGCAGCAACGGACTGGCGATCGCGGGGTTGGTCTGCGGAATCGTGGGCCTGTTCGTCGCCAACGTCATTCTCGGCCCGCTGGCGATCATCTTCGGCGGAATCGGCCTGTCCCGGGCCAATCACGGCGCACCACGCCGCGGCATGGCCATCGCCGCGATCGTTCTCGGCATCGTCGCCGTCGTCATCTGGGTGCTACTGATCATCGCGGTGAAGCGCTCGGGCCACAGTAGTTTCTACGTCCATTACTGAGCCATGGTGTCCAGCGCTGAGTCAGCCGCTGGGCCGCACAACACAGGGGCCATCGGACCGGTGAGCCAAATCCGCGTCGATGACCCCGGGCACCCCGTCAGCATCCGCGGACAGCGGGGCATCCAGTGGCCGCTCGACCAGCAAGTGGCTCAAGCCAAGCGGGAAGCGACCGGGCCTTGGCCGGCGGCCGGAGCTCTGTGGGCGCTGTTGGCCGTGGCCGCGACCATTGCCGCGTCGTGGGCGGTCGGGCGAAATTGGTCCGGCCAGGGCACGGCCCGGACCGTGACGTTGCTCTTGATCGCGGTCGCGGCCTACGCCGTCATGGCCGCGGTCAGCGGCACATTCGGCCGCCGGGTCGCGGCCACCCACGGCGGCGCGGCGATCGCTCTCGGCGTGCGCCGGCCCCGCTGGCGCGACCTGACCTGGGTCGGCCCCGGGCTGGTCGGCTCGTTCCTGGCCCGGAGCATCGTCGTGCTGCTCGTCATCGACATCGCTCCGCAATGGCGCCACGTGCACGCCTCTAACGTCCAGCTGCACGGCCGGCCGGTGTGGGACATCATCGCGACCGGCGTCCTCGCGGTGCTGATCGCCCCGCCGGTGGAGGAGTTCATCTTTCGCGGGCTGCTGCTGCGCACCCTGATGCAGCAGCTGCCGTTCTGGCCGGCGGCCGTCATCTCCTCCGTGCTGTTCGGCGCGTTCCACACCTACGAACTGCAGACGCTCGCCGGGGCCGTCATCCTCGGCGCCAGCACCGCCGCGTTCGGTCTCGGCCAGTGCTTCATCGTCCGCTTCACCGGCCAACTCGCGCCGGCCATCGCCGTCCACGCGCTCAGCAATCTCATCGCGCTGGTGTTGAGCGTGTACGCCGTCGGCCAATGAGCCGCGGCGAGCGACTTCAAAACGCCGGGCCTCGCGCCAAGGTATGGACCCGTGAGCGTGGCGCGAGACCCGACTGGCAAGCGCGGCGCGTTCGGGGAGAACACCGCGGCCTGCCTGCTCCGGTGGAACACTCATTGCCAGGTTGACGGCCCGGCCGCAGAAGCGCAACTAGTTAGCAACTTGAATCTGGAGTATCGCTTCCCAACCCGTGGGCGGCGATGATCTGCGCATACGCCTTTCCGGATTCCTTTAATCGCCGTTCCTGCGTGGCGAAGTCGACATGAATGATTCCGAACCGCTGCGAGTAGCCCCAGGCCCACTCGAAGTTGTCGAGCAGCGACCAGACGAGATACCCCCGCACATCGACTCCGGCCTGGATCGCGGCGGCGACCGCATCGACGTGCGCGCGCAGGTAACACGAGCGCTCGCCGTCGAAGATTTGCCCGTGCGCGTCGACCGTGTCGGGGTAGGCCGAACCGTTCTCGGTGACCACCATCGGCAGGCCCGGGCGCTCGTGCGACAGGGCGATGAGCAGGTTGGTGAGACCCTCAGGCTCGACCTGCCAACCCATCGCGGTCTGCGGGTCGGTGTGCGGATGGGCGAAGACGCCGTCGATGCCGGGCCAGGGATTCCCCTGCTCGACCGGTGCGCGGCCGACGATCGCCGGCGTGTAGTAGTTCACTCCGAGAAAATCGATCGGGCTGCTGATCAGGCCCAGGTCACCCTCACGGACGAATGCCCAGTCCGTCACCGAGGCGGTCGCCGCGACCAGTTCGGGCGACAGCCTCGCGTGGAACAGCGGATCGAGGAACACGCGGTTGCCGACGAGATCGGCCAACTCGGCTGCCTCCTGGTCCTGCTGGGCGGCCGAAGCGGGTCGGATCACCGCTGGATTAAGGGTGATCGACACGTCTCGGCCGGCCGGCAGCCCGGCCCGGAGGGCCTGTACCCCTAGGCCGTGAGCCAGCAGCAGATGGTGGGCGGCGGTGAAGGCGGCGGCGTTGTCCCTCAGCCCGGGGGCGTGCTCTCCGCTGGCGTGACCGAGAAACGCCGAGCACCAGGGTTCGTTGAGCGTCGTGAACGAGGGCACCCGATCGCCCAGCCGCTCAGCGATGATCGACGCGAAGTCGGCGAATCGCTGGGCGGTCTCGCGATTCGTCCAACCGCCGCGGTCCTGCAGGTATTGCGGAAGGTCCCAGTGGTAAAGAGTGATCAGCGGTCGGACGCCGTGCCCGAGCAGCTCATCGACCAGCTCTGAGTAGAAGTCCAGTCCGGCCTGGTTGACCGATCGGCCGTCGACGGGAAGCACGCGCGTCCAGGAGATCGAGAAGCGGTAGTCGGCCAGGCCGAGCTTCGCCATCAGAGCGACGTCCTCGCGGTATCGGTGATAGTGGTCGCAGGCGACGTCGCCGGTGTCCCCGCCCAGAATCGCCCCCGGAGTGTGGCTGAAGGTGTCCCAGATGGAGGGAGTGCGGCCACCGGCGGCCACGGCGCCCTCGATCTGGTAGGCCGCGGTCGCAGCGCCCCACCGAAATCCCTCGGGGAACAGTCCCGTCACCCTTTCACGCTGCCGGCCAGCAGGCCGCGCACGAAGAACCGCTGCAGGCTTAGGAAGACGATGAGCGGAATGATGATGGAGACGAACCCGCCGGGGGCGAGGAGCTCCTGGTGGGCGCCGAAGTTGCCGACCAGGTTCTGGAGCCTGGCCGTGATCGGCTGGCCGGACGGGTCCGTGCCGCCGAAGGTCTTGGCGACCAACAGGTCGTTCCAGACCCAGAGGAATTGAAAGATCGCAAACGACGCGATGGCCGGCACCGAGAGCGGCAACACGACCGATCGGAAGATCCGCAGGTGGCTGGCTCCGTCGACGCGAGCGGCCTCGATCAGCGATGCGGGCAGCTGGGCGATGAAATTGTGGAGCAGGAAGATCGCCAGCGGTAGCGAGAACATCGTGTGCGAGAGCCAGATCTCGGCCAGGGTGCCGTTCAGCCCGAGCGTGGGGAACACGGTGATCGTGCCGACGTGGGCGCCGGAGACGAAGAAACGCTGCAGCGGCACAAGGGCCATCTGCAGCGGCACCACCTGCAGGGCGAAGAGCCCGAAGAAGATCAGGTCGCTGCCCTTGAAACGGACCCAGGCCAGCGAGTAGGCCGCCATCGCGGCGATGAAGATGGGGATGATCGTGGCCGGGATGGTGATCGCCAAGGAGTTGACCAGCGGCAGGATCGTCCCGCCATTGTCGAAGAGCACCTCGTGGTAGGTGGTCAGGCCGAAGCTGGGGTGGGCGAAGATCTCCCACCAGCCGGTGCTGGCGGCGTCGTCCTTGGACCGGAAGGAGTTGACCAGGAGTCCGAACGTGGGAATCGTCCAGAGCACCGAGATCGCGAAGACGACGATCGCCGCGATGGGGGTGGAGAAGGTTCGGCGGATCACCCGGACCGATTCCGAAGGCGACAGCGGCTCGCTCGGGCGAGCCTGCGGGGTCGGGGCGGCCAGGGTCGGCGGCGTGGAACTCGTCATCGGGTTGCCCGCTCCTTTCGTAGTTGCCTGACGTTGTAGATCACCAGGGGCAGGACCACCAGGAACAGCAACACGGCCAGTGAACTGCCCCGGCTGACTTGAGAGGTCACGAACAGATCGCCGTACATCTGCCGTGCGAGCACGTCGGTGTTGAAGTTGCCGTTGTTGAGCGTGGCGACGATGTCGAACACCTTCAGCGTCGTGATCATCACGGTGGTCACGACCACCACGAGCGTGTTGCGGATCATCGGTATCTGAATCGTCCGGAAGAGCAGAAAGCCGTCGGCCCCGTCCATCCGGGCGGCCTCGAGGATCTCGTCCGGAATGGCTTTCAGCGCGGCGCTGAGCACGACCATCGCGAATCCGGCTTGGATCCAGATCATGATGACCATCTCGAGATAGGTGTTCAGCGGACTGGTGATGAGCCAGTTCGGCGGATGGCTCCAGCCGAGCTTGATGGCGATCTGGCTGAGCAGACCGGTCTGCGGCTGCGACGGGTCGACGTAGTTGTAGACGTAGGACCAGATGACCGAGGCGCCGACGAAGGAGATCGCCGTCGGCAGGAAGATCAACGTCTTCGGCAGCGAGGCGTACCGCATGCGGTCGACCAGCAGCGCGACCAGCAGACCGACGCCGACCGCACAGGCCGGGACGATGATCAGCCAGAGCAGGGTGCGCACCAACGTGCCCTGAGTGGCGGGGTCGGTGAAATCGAAACGATAGTTACGCAGCCCGACGTATTTCGCGTTCCGCTGGCCGAGGAACTGCTGGTTTTTCAGGCTCGTCACGAACGTGGTGATCGCCGGGATGACCAACCCGATGAGGACCAGCACCAATGCGGGCACCAGGCAGATGACGATGGTCAGCGGCTTCTCAAAGCGTCCGGTGACGCGGCCGGCGATGAAGAAGACCACGATCAGGATGGCTAAGAAGCCGCCTACGGCCTCGACCACGCTGAGCAGTTTGGTTGCCGACTCCGAGAGCGTTCCCGCCAGCACTAGATGTGCCTCAGCCGCCACGTGCGCCTCCCCATTCGTTGAAGTCATCGTCGTCGCGTTCGTTGTCGAAGGGTCGGGGCCCGCGGAACGTGCCGCGGACCCCGACCCCAGCCGGACGGTGGAT
>JAOPUY010000391.1 GCA_025963265.1 Frankiales bacterium
CATCGCGTCCTCGATGGTGCAGCAGCCGCGGGAGCCGGTGCGCAGCGTGCCCGGCTGCCGGGACAGCGCCATGTGCACCCCGGTGACGTCGTGACCGGCGTCGACCGCGAGCGCCGCGGCGACGGCCTAGTCGACCCCGCCGCTCATCGCCGCGAGGACCCGGAGCCGCTGCTCAGACACGCGGGGTCACCACCCGGCGCCGGGACGCCTGCCAGGCCCGGCGGGCGCGCTCGACGACCGGTCCGATGGCGGCGACGACCGCGTCGACGTCGGCCGGGGTGGAGGTGTGGCCGAACGAGAACCGCAGGGCCCCCACCGCTTCGGCCTCGGGTACGCCCATCGCCAGCAGCACGTGCGACGGACGGGCCACCCCCGCGGTGCACGCGGAGCCGGTCGAGCACTCGATGCCCTGCGCGTCGAGCAGCATCAGCAGCGAATCGCCCTCGCAGTCGGGGAAGCGCAGGTGCGCGTTGCCGGGCAGGCGGCTGGGCCCGCCGTCGACGAGCGACTGACCGGGGTCGCCGGCCAGCACGACATCGGGCACCACCCGGCGGACGCCCTCGATCAACGCGTCCCGGAGCGTCGCCAACTGCGGCTGCCGTTGGGCCAGCGATCCGACGGCATCCTGCACGGCCACCGCGAAGCCCACGATGCCGGCCACGTCGAGGGTTCCGGACCGCACGCCGCGCTCCTGGCCGCCGCCGAACACGATGGGGTCGACGATGGCGTCCCGGCGCAGCAGCAGCGCCCCGACCCCGTACGGGCCGCCCAGCTTGTGCGCGGTGACCGACATGGCGTCCAGGCCGGAGTCGGCGAAGGAGACCTCAAGGCAGGCGACGGCTTGAATGGCGTCGGAGTGGAAGGGGATGCCGTGCTCGTGGGCGATGGCCACCAGCTCGGGAATCGGCTGCACCGTGCCGACCTCGTTGTTGGCCCACATCACGCTGACCAGGGCGACGTCGGCGGGATCGCGCGCGATGGCGGCGGCCAGGGTCTCGGGCAGCACCGTCCCGTGGTGGTCGACCGGCAGCAGCTCTAGCTCGGCGCCCTCGTGGGCGGCCAGCCACTGCACGGCGTCGAGCACCGCGTGATGCTCGACCGAACTGGCCAGGATCCGCCGACGCCGCGGGTCGGCCGCTCGACGGGCCAGGTAGATGCCTTTGACGGCGAGGTTGTCGGCCTCGGTGCCGCCGCTGGTGAAGATCACCTCGGACGGACGGGCGCCCAACGCGCGGGCGAACCGCTCGCGGCTCTCCTCGACGACGCGGCGCGCCTTGCGTCCGGAGCTGTGCAGCGACGAGGGGTTGCCGACTTCGGCCATCGCCGCCGTCATGGCGGAAATGACCTCCTCCAGCATCGGAGTCGTGGCGGCGTGATCGAGATAAGGCATCGCGATCAAGCTTACGGCGCGGTCGCGCTCACGGCGCTACCACCGTCGGGACGCTCGATCCGGCCCGAGCGAGGGCCGCCGACGTTGCTTCGGCCCCGGCTCCCGCCGGCGCCCGCAGCCGCGGCGCGAAGGCGATCGCCAGCAGGCCGAGGACCGCCAGCACGACGAACACCGCGGCCAACCCGGCGTGGTAGCTGATCCGTCCGTGCGCCGCGGCCGCGACGAACGCGCCGGCGAAGGCCGAGCACAGCGCGCTGGCCGAGGAGTCGGCCAACTGCAGCGAGGAGGAGTCCGAGCCTCGGTCGGCGTCCGTCGTGAACTCGAGCATCACGACGCTGGCGCTGGTCAGCGCGAAGCCGGCCCCGAACCCGGCCGCCGGCCAGGCGATGAACGCGGCCCAGCCGCCGAGCGCGCCGCTGGCGACCAGGGCCATGCCGCCACCCGCGACACCGGTCAGGGCCAGTCCGATCGCCACCAACAGCGGCCGGTTGGGGTTGCGCCAATGGCCCTGCAGTTGGGAGGCCGCCGCCCAGGAGACCGCGGTCAGCGTCAGCGGCAACCCCGACATCGTCGCCGAGTAGTGGTGCTCGACGGTGAGGGTCAGCGGGACGATCGACTCCATGCCGAAGAACGTCCCGGCCAGCACGCCGCGGAAGGCGACCGCCGAGGGCACGCCGGCGGCGAAGGTGAAGGTGCCCGTGGGCAGCAGTTGGCGCAACCCGATGACCATCGCCACCAGGCCCGCCGCGGCCGCGATCCAGCTCAGCGCGTTCTGGTCCTCGCCGATGTTGGCGACGCAGGCGATGCCGGCCGCGGTCAGCACGGCGAAGCCGAGGCGGCCAAGCCGAGGTCGCGCGGCGCCCGGGCGGGCCTGCATCTGAGCCAGCGACGGCGCCATCAGCAGACCCCCGACGATGACGAATGGCACCAGGCCGGCGAACACCCACCGCCAGGACAGGTTCTGGGTGATCGAGCCGGCGACCACTGGGCCGACCAGCCCGGGCACCACCCAGGCGCTGGCCAGGGCGCCGAAGATCCGCGGCCGGATCGCGTCGGAGTAGACCGCGCCCATCGTCACGTACATCGACGTGATGAGCAGTCCCGAGGCCAGCCCCTGGATGACCCGCCCGGCGATCAGCACCCACATCTGCGGCGCCAGGCCACCGATGATGAGACCGGCGACGAACAGCGGCAGGCCGGCGGTCATCGACGCGCGGGGACCGCGCCAGTCGCTGTGCATGCCGGCGGCGACCATGCCGATGACGCTGGCGATCAAGAATCCGGTGAAGGACCAGCCGTAGGCCGAGAGGCCGTGCAGGTCCCGGGCGGCGGTCGGCAGCGCCGTGGCGACCGCCATCGCCTCGAACGCGATGATGGTCATCAAGACGATGACCCCGAGGGTGGTCAGCCGATATCGGGCCGAGAATATGGACTCCGGCCGGTCGGAGATCTCGGGGGCAGACACGTTGGGTCAGTCTAGGTGCTCAGCGGGCGCCTCTCGAACGGGTTTCGGACGACTGGCCGCGGCCGCGCTCAACTGATAGCCGCCCGACAGCGCCGCGATGGCGCCCACCAGGCCGATGATCGTCGCCGCCAGCACCAGCGCCGCGCTGACGTCGGTCGCCGAGTTGTCCGCGTCGTCGACGAAGACGTCGGCGATCCGTTGGCAGCTGATGTGGAACGCCCCGCTCTGGGTAGCGGTGAAAGTGGCGAAGACGTGCAGATCGCGGACGTCGTCATTCGTCGAGTCGATCTTGATCGCCGTGTCGAGGCCGTTGGCCGCGGTCTGGGTGCACACCGGGGTCGTCACCGAGCTCAGCAGGTGCTCCTTGGTGAGCTCCTCGACGCCGCCCGCGGTCGAAAGCTGATAGCTCCGGCCGGCGGTCAGGTGATAAGTCGCCAGCGGGGAAGCGCCGGCGTCGTAGGCGTGCCGTTGCCGGCCGGCTAGGAACTGCGAGGCGGCGTAGACCACGATGGCCAGCAGGATCAACACGACGCCGAGGGCGACCAGCGACCTGGCCGGGATCGGCTGCCGTCCGGCGCGAGAACGTCCGGCTCGGGAGCGTCCGGCGCGAGAACGTCCGGCGCGAGAACGTCCGGCGTAGCGACTCATCCGGCGCTCCAGGCCGCTCCGGCCAGGACGCGGTCGAGCTGCTGCTCGTGGCGGGCCACGTCCCACCCCTGGGCGCTCACCCACTCGCGGGAGTAGTAGCTGTTCGCATAACGCTCGCCGCCGTCGCAGAGCAGCGTGACGATGCTGCCGCGCACGCCGGCATCGCGCATCTGAGCGGCGACTCGCAGCGCGCCGACGAAGTTGGTCCCGGTCGAGGGGCCGACTCGGCGATTGAGCCGGGACGAGAGGTGGCGCATGCCCGCGACCGAGGCTGCGTCCGGCACCGCGATCATCCGGTCGACCACGTCGCCCACGAAACTCGGCTCGACCCGGGGCCGCCCGATTCCCTCGATCCGCGAGCCGATCCCGGTGACCATCGTGTCGTCGTTGGACTGCCAGCCGAGCAAGAAGGCCGAGTTCTCCACGTCCACCACGCACAATCGGCTGGCCAGCCGCCGGTAGCGGATGTAGCGGCCGATCGTCGCCGACGTGCCGCCGGTGCCCGCGCCCACCACGATCCAACTGGGCACCGGGTGCGGCTCGGCCGCCATCTGGGCGAAGATCGACTCGGCGATGTTGTTGTTGCCTCGCCAGTCGGTGGCCCGCTCGGCGAAGGTGAACTGGTCTAGGTAGTGCCCGCAGCACTCCGCCGCCAGCATGTCGGCCTCGGCGTAGACCAGGGTCGCCTACTCGACCAGATGGCAGCGGCCGCCCTCGCGCTCGATGAGCGAGATCTTCTCGGGCGAGGTCGAGGCCGGCATCACCGCGGTGAACGGGAGCTCGAGCAAGCGCGCGAAGTAGGCCTCGCTGACGGCGGTCGAGCCCGAGGAGGCCTCGATCACCGGGGTTCCCTCCTTCAACCAGCCGTTGGCCAGCGCGTAGAGGAACAGCGAGCGGGCCAGCCGGTGCTTCAGCGATCCGGTGGGATGGGTCGACTCGTCCTTCAGGTAGAGGTCGATCCCCCAGTCAGCCGGCAATTCGAAGCGAAGCAGATGCGTGTCGGCCGAGCGGTTGGCGTCGGCCTGCACCCGCCGGACCGCCTCATCGGACCAGGCTCGGTCCCGACGGCTGCCGCGCTCGACGTCGAGGAACTGCTCGACCACTGCGCCCAGCTCGCCGGTGTCGGCTCGCGACCCGTCAGCCATTGCTCCCTCTCTTTGCCCGCATCACCCGCGCGGCGGCCGCCGCCGCGCTCACCGCCGTCGGCACCGGCCGCGCGCCCGGGGCGGCCTCGGCGGTCCGCCGGCTGCCCACCAC
>JAOPUY010000392.1 GCA_025963265.1 Frankiales bacterium
CAACCAACTGGTGGCGTCGGAGGCGAGCGTCGGCGACCTCAAGCAGCTGCACGACCAATCCATTGGCGCCGCGCAGCAGGCTCGGCAGGCCGTGCAGGACAACGCCTCGCTGCTGCAGGAGAAGCTGAATGAGCGGACGAAGCTGCTCAGCCAGCTGGAGCAGGCGAAGATGCAGGAGGAGGTGTCGGCCTCGTTGAACCAGATGAGCCAGCTCTCCGCTCCGGGCAACACGCCCTCGCTGGAAGACGTCCGCGACAAGATCGAGAAGCGTTACACGACAGCTCTGGGATCGGCCGATCTGGCGTCCAACTCGGTGCAGGGCCGGCTGCTCGAGGTCAAGAAGGCGACGACCAACATGGCGGCGCAGTCGCGTCTGGAGGAGATCCGGGCCTCGATGGCCACTCCGGTCACCGCCGGCCCGCAACTGACCAAGCCCGCCGTCGGCACGAATCAGCAGCCGGCGATCGAGGACGGCGGCCCCGGATCGACGAGCTCGGCCAGCTCGACGACGAGCGAGGCCCCGGCCCAACAGCCGGCCGACCCGCAGCCCTAACCGTCAGGCCTGACCCCCCGCATCGGAGGGTTTGGCGCCCTGACAGGTCGGGCAGTAGTAGAGCACCCGCTCCAGGCTCGGGTCGCCCTGCTCGTCCTTGCGGACCGCCGTGCCGCATCGCCGACAGCCTTTGCCGGCCCGGCCGTAGACGTAGTACTGCTGACCCGGCTGGGTCCACCCAGTCGTGCTCCGGGTGAACCGGCCGGAGTTCGCGCGGAGCAGCCGGCTCGCGTCGGTGAGCACCGCGGCCAGATCCGGCGTCTCGCCGACCGCGAGCCAGGGATTGAGCCGGTGCAGGAACAGCAGCTCGCACTTGTAGACGTTGCCGATTCCGGCCACTAACCGCTGATCGAGCAACGCGTCGCCGATCGCTCGGCCCGGTTCGCGCGCGGCGCTCGCCTCGAATCGGCGCACGGCCTCGGCCAGGTCGAAGCCGGGGTCGAGCAGGTCTGGGCCGAGATGACCGATCAGGCTGGCCTCCTCCGTGCTCGGCACGAGGGCGAGATCGTGCAGCCGGTACCCGACGGCGAGTTGCCGGGCGGTGCCGAGCAGCGCGCGGACCTCGTAGTCCTTGCCCTGCGGTCGGGTGCGAGACGCGGGTTGAACGCGCCAAGCGCCGTCCATCCGCAGATGGCTGCGCAACGTCCGCCCGTCGGACAACCGGGCCAGGATGTGCTTGCCGACTGGCACGACCTCTCGCACCGTCTCGCCGACCGCGCTCGCCCGGGCCAGTGTGGGGACCCGCAACTCGAACCGCGTGAGCACCTGACCGGACAGCGCGGCGTTCAAGCGCTGGGCAGTCAGGAAGACCGTGTCGCCCTCAGGCATGCCGACTCAACCGCGCAGCTGCAGACCGCGCGGCGACGGTCGGAAGCCGGCCTCTTCCAGGGCCTGACCGAGGCTGGAGGAGGCCACCCGACCGCCGTCGGCCGTCTCGACGTGCAGCTTGCCGAGGTCTCCGTTCCGGACGCTGACGGACAACGCCGCGGCTGCGCGGGCGAGCAAGGTCACGTCGTCGGTGAAGGACAGCAGCGTGCGACCCCCGCGCTCGACGTAGAGCACGCACCGGCCGTCGAGCAGGACGACGAGGGCACCCGCCTTGCGCGCCGGTTGATGTCCTCGTTTGGCGTCCCCCGCCGCACCCGGCTGAACCCGTTCCGGCCAGGCCAACGCGGCGCCGTAGGGATTGGCCGGGTCGGTGGCGGCCAGCACCAGCGCGTCCTCGCTCGGCCTCGTCTGGGCGTCGGCGGCCGCCGCGACCCCGCGCAATCGGTCGACGGCGCCAGCGACGCCGAACTGCGCCCCGCCTAGGCCCTCGACGAAGTAGCCGCGGCGATAGCGACCGGTCTCCTCGGCTTGGCGCAGCACCGGATACACCGCGGAGAACCCTCCGGGGACGCCCTCGGCATTGACCTCGCCCCGGAAGAGGATGCCGTAGCGGTCCAGCAACGCCTCGGCGCGAACCAGTGCTTTGCGCGTCTCGTCGGCCGACCGCGCCGGCAGCTGGGACCACCGGCCGGGCACCTGGAGCGCGGCGGCGACCACCGCCGGTCGCCCGCCGTTGCCCAGGCCGACGCGACCGCCATTGCTAGCGCTCGCAGTGAGAGCGGGCCGGGAGTACCGGCTGAATCGCGCGCGAGGCGTCGAGGCCCGCGTCCGATGAGCGGTGCGACCGACCCCCAGCCGGGCGCGCACCGGGGCAAGGGTGTCGTTGGTGAGCACGCCGGCCCAGACGAGATCCCACAGCGCAGCCGCGACCTCCGACTCCAGACCGGTGGCTTCCGCCGTTGGGTTGGCCGCCATCCGCTCGATGATCGTGCGGGCGAACAGCGCCTGGTCGTCGTCCAACGTGTGCAGAATCGCCTTGTGCAGCGGGGAGAAATCCGCGTCGAGGACCGGGGGCAGCAGCTCCGGCGCGGCGGTCGCCGGGACCAGGCTGACCCAGCCGTCGTTGCGGGCGAGCGACCCGTGGCCGGCCCAGAGCACCTCGCCCGCGACCATCAGCTCATCGAGCATGGCGGGGGAGTAGTCGGCGACGCGGCTGGGCAGGATCAGCGCTTCGAGGGCACTGGCCGGCAGCGGCACCCCGGCCAACTGCTCGATCACCCGGGCCAGGCCGTCGACGCCGCGCAGCCGCCGGGAGCCGCCGACGCTTTGCCATTCCGGCAAGAATCGGGCCAGCGCTGACTGCGGCACGGGTTCGACCTCGCGCCGGAGCGCGGCCAGCGATCGGCGCCGGATCGTGCGCAGCATCGCGGCGCCGCAGTACTGCCGTCCGAGCACGCCGGGAATGAAGTCGCCCGCCACCACCTGCCCGCTGCCCACCAGCCGCTGCAGGCCCAGCCGCACGACCGCGGCGCCCAGCCCGAACCGGGACGCGGCCTCCTCGGCGCCGAACGGGCCGTGGGTGCGCGCGAAGCGGGAGAGCAGATCGCCCAAGGGGTCGGCGACCAATTCGGTGAAGGCCTCCGGCACGCCCACCGGCAGCGCGACGCCTAAGGCGTCCCGGACCCGTCCGGCGTCCTCGATCGCCAGCCAGCGGTCCTCGCCGGCGATCCGAACGATGAGCGCGCGCCGGGTCGCCCGCAGCTCCTCCAGGTCCGTCGCCGTCGCGCCGCGCGCGATCGCCTCGGCGGTGGTGAGGTCGCCGACCTCGCGCAGCAGGTCGGCGACCTGGTCGAGCCCGCGCACCTGCCGGTTCTCGCTCAGCCGTTGCGCCTCGGCGACCGAGGCGGCGATGGATTCCTCGTCGAGCAGGTCCCGCAAGTCGGGGGAGCCCATCAACTCGGCGAGCAGCGAGGTGTCCAGCGTCAACGCTTGCGCCCGACGTTCGGCCAGCGGCACGTCGGCGTCGTAGAGGAACATGCCGACGTAGCCGAACAGCAGCGACTGGGCAAAGGGCGAGGGCGTGGCCGTCTCGACCTCGACCAGCCGGACTTGGCGCGACTGCAGCTGGCGCATCAGCTCGACCAGCCCGGGTAGGTCATAGACATCCTGCAGGCATTCGCGCATTGCCTCCAGGACGACCGGGAACTGCCCGTAGTCCTGGGCGACCTGCATCAGCGAGTGCGCGCGTTGGCGCTGCTGCCACAGCGGCGCCCGTTTGCGCGGATCCCGCTTGGGAAGCAGCAACGAGCGGGCGGCGCACTCGCGAAATCGAGACGCGAACAGCGCTGAGTTCTGCACCTCGCCGGTCACCATCGCCTCGATCTCGCCCGGATCGAAGACGGCCAAGTCAGAGCCGGGCGGTTCCGCCGTGGTGTCCGGCAGCCGGATGACGATCCCGTCGTCGGAGTGCATCGACTGCACGTCCATTCCGTGCCGCTCACGCAGCGCGGCCGACATGGCCAGCGCCCACGGCGCGTTGACCGGCGCCCCGAACGGGGAGTGCACGACCAATCGCCAGTCGCCGAGCTCGTCCCGGAAGCGCTCCACGACGATGGTCCGATCGGTCGGCAACTGCCCCGTCGCGCTCCGCTGCTCGGCCAGGTAGGCGGTCAGGTTCGACGCCGCCCACGAGTCCAGGCCCGCCCGCTCGGCGCGGGCGACCGCGTCGGGCTCGCTGGACCCGCTGAGCTCGCGAACGAAGGCGCCGAGCGCCCGGCCCAGTTCGGCCGGCCGGCCGATGGAGTCGCCTTTCCAGAACGGCATCTTGCCGATCTGGCCCGGCGCCGGCGTGACCAGCACTCGGTCGTGGCTGATGTCCTCGATGCGCCAGGAGGATGAGCCGAGCAGGAACACCTCGCCCACCCGCGACTCGTACACCATTTCCTCATCGAGCTCGCCCACGCGCCGGCCGGGCCCCTCGGAGCTGGCCAGGTAGACCCCGAACATGCCGCGGTCGGGGATGGTCCCGCCCGAGGTGACGGCGAGCCGTTGGGAGCCCGACCGCCCAGTCAGCGTGCCCGCGACCCGATCCCACACCACCCGGGGCCGCAGTTCGGCGAACGCGTCGGAGGGATAGCGGCCCGCCAGCATGTCGAGCACCGCCTCCAGGGCCGAGCGGGGCAGGCCGGCGAACGAGGCGCTGCGGCGGATGACCCGCTCCACGTCCTCGACGGTGAGGGTGTCCATGGCGACCATCGCGACGATCTGCTGCGCCAGCACGTCCAGCGGATTGCGCGGGTAGCTGAGCGACTCGATGAGGCCGCCGCGAATCCGCTCGGCGACGACGGCCGACTCGAGCAGGTCGCCCCGGTACTTGGGGAAGATGACGCCCTTGGACTCGGCCCCGACTTGGTGGCCGGCCCGTCCGAGCCGTTGGGTGCCGGCCGCGACCGAGGGCGGGGACTCGATCTGGATCACCAAGTCGACGGCGCCCATGTCGATGCCCAGCTCGAGCGAGGAGGTCGCGACGACCGCCGGGATCAGCCCGGCCTTGAGCTCCTCCTCGACGATCTGGCGTTGCTCGCGCGAGACCGAGCCGTGGTGGGCCCGCGCGACCGGACCGCGCTCGGGGTCGCGCTCGGCCGCCAGGTCGTTCAACTGGGCGGTCAAGCGCTCGGCGAGCCGCCGCGAGTTGGCGAAGACGATGGTGGAGCGGTGCTCGTAGATCAGGTCGAGCACCCGCGACTCGACATGCGGCCAGATCGAGGACAGGGCGCGCGGATCCTGCTCGGCGCCACCGGCCTCGTGGCCCGAGCCGCTGTCGCCGCCGAGCTGGGTGAGGTCCTCGACCGGGACCACGACGGACAGGTTGAGCACCTTGGTCGTCGGCGGCGCGACGATCGTGACGGGCCGGCCGCCGCCCAGGAAGCTGGCCACCTCCTCGATCGGGCGGACCGTGGCGGAGAGCCCGATTCGTTGGGCCGGGCGGGCGAGCAGCTCGTCGAGCCGCTCGAGGCTGACGGCCAGGTGGGCCCCGCGTTTGGTGGCGGCCACCGCGTGGACCTCGTCGACAATGACGGTCTCGACGCCGCTCAGCATGGCCCGCGCGGCCGAGGTGAGCAGCAGGAACAGCGATTCCGGCGTCGTGATGAGGATGTCGGCGCCGTGTCGGGCGAAGGATCGCCGGTCCTCCTGGCTGGTGTCGCCCGAACGGGTCGCCACCGTGACATCCAGGCCCGGCTCGCCGAGGCGTCGCGCGGCCTGGCCGATGCCGACCAACGGCGATCGCAGGTTGCGCTCGACGTCGGAGGCCAGCGCTTTCAACGGGCTCACATAGAGGACCCGGCAGCGGGCGGCGGGTTCAGCCGGAGGCGGCGCCGCGGCCAACCGATCGATCGCCGAGAGGAAGGCGGCCAGCGTCTTGCCGGAGCCCGTGGGCGCCACGACCAGAGTGTGATCGCCGC
>JAOPUY010000395.1 GCA_025963265.1 Frankiales bacterium
CACCCGCGCCTGTTGCTCGGGGTCGGCGGCGCTTTGAGCGCCGACGTAGTGCGGTGATCCCTTGTAGCCGGCATACACCGCTCCGTAAATCTCGCCTATCGCGCGCCGCTTGTCGGCGTCGGTGACGATGACGAACTGCATGGTCACCACGTTCGAGCCGGACGGCGCTTGCAGAGCCATGGCCACGCACTGCCGGATGAGCTCGTCGGGGACCTCGCGGGTGAAGTCCAGCCGCTTGCGCACCGCGCGCGTGGTCGAGAGCAGTTGATCGGGGTCGAGGTTCAGGAGGTCCACGACGGCCAGCCTAGGCCGAGGGCAAATCAGCGGTGCGGTCAGAGCAGCTCGAGGATGGTGGCGTTGGCCTGGCCGCCGCCCTCGCACATCGTCTGCAGGCCGTAGCGGATCTGGTTGGCCCGCATGTGATTGAGCATCGTGCTCATCAGCCGGGTGCCGCTGCCGCCGAGCGGGTGCCCGAGCGCGATGGCGCCGCCATTGGGGTTGAGCCGCGCCGGGTCGGCCCCGGTCTCGGCCAACCAGGCCAGCGGGACGGGGGCGAAGGCCTCGTTGACCTCGAACACGCCGATGTCGTCGATGCTGAGCCCGCTCTTGGCCAATGCCTTCGCCGTGGCGGGAATGGGACCGGTCAGCATCAAGAACGGGTCGTCGCCGACCACGACCGAGGTGTGCACCCGCGCGATCGGCGTCAGGCCGAGCTCGGCCGCCTTCTCCGACGTGGTGATCAGCAGGCCGGAGGCTCCGTCGCTGATCTGCGAGGCGTTGCCGGCGGTGATCACGCCATCCGGGCGGAAGGCCGGACGCAGGCCGCCGAGGCTCTCCAGCGTGCCGCCGCGGCGGACGCCCTCGTCGGCCTCGACCTTCACGCCATCGGGGTTGGTGATCGAGAAGAGCTCGGCGTTGAACCGGCCCTCGTCTTGAGCTTGCGCCGCTTTGGCGTGCGAGGACAGGCTGAACTCGTCTAGCTGTTGGCGGCTGAGGTGCCAGCGCTCGGCGATCATCTCCGCGCCCGATCCTTGGTCGGCCGTCCGGTCGCCGTAACGGGTCCGGAATCCCTCGCCGAAGGGGTACTCCCCCAGGTTGGACGATCCCATCGGGACGCGGCTCATGGATTCCACGCCGCCCGCGACTGCCAGGTCGTAATGCCCGGCGATCACGCCGGAGGCGGCGAAGCTGACCGCCTGCTGGGACGAACCGCACTGGCGGTCGACCGTCGTTCCCGGCACGCTCTCCGGCCAGCCGGCGGCCAGCACCGCGTTGCGGGCGATGTCGAAGGACTGTTCTCCGACCTGAGCCACGCAGCCCCAGATGACATCGTCGACCAAGGCCGGGTCGATTCCCGTGCGCTCGATGAGCGCCTTCAGCACGTAGGCCGACAGGTCGGTCGGTTGGATGGCGGCCAGGCCGCCCTTGCGCTTGCCGGTCGGCGTGCGAGCGGCTTCGACGATTACTGCGTCACGCATGATCGTTCTCCTTAGATCTGGTTGAGCTCGTCCACCCTTCGAATATAGCTGGCTAATGTTTGATAAAGCCAGCTCTAGACGGCGGAGATTTCGGCGGGCTGATTGTCAGACTCCGCGAGCATCGAGCGATAGGCGGTGCAGATCATCGCGGCGCAGTCCGGGAAGGAGATGACGGTGCTGTCGATCTGGAGGTGAAACAGGGCCGGATCGGCGGCGTTCACCTTGTACAGCCGCCAAATGTAGTGATCGCGGGCCTCGTCGACTTGGCGCAGCCGGCGGCGGATGACCTCCGGCGGCTCGTTCTCCCGCGCTGCCGCCCGGGACACCCGGGACTCGACCGGTCCGAACAACCGGACCCGCAGCACCCTCGGCTCGGCCCGGAAGGCGGCCGTTCCCGCGCGCCCGAGGATCACTGCCCCCGTGGCCAGCGCGGCCCGCATGATCGTCTCCGACTGCTCCCGGAACGCCGCGTGCTGGTCGGGGAAGGGTTCGGCCTCCGGCGGCGCGGCGTCGGTCCCGGCCCCCAGCATGCCGCCCGACAGCGGGCTCAGCAGGCCGAAGAAGCGCTCGCTGAACGATTGTTTCGGCTCGCCGGCCTGCGCCTCGGCCACGGTGACTTGCAGCCGGTCGGCCACCTCGACGCTGATGGCGCGATCGAGCAGGGCCAGCCCCAGCTCCTCCGCGACCGCCGGGGCGACGAGGCTGCCGCCGGCTCCATAGCCGGCGGTGATGGTCACTCCGGGCATCAGCTGCCGCCTCTCACGTCAGTGGCCGATCTGGGGAAGGAGCGGCGCGTCCTCGGACGAGGACGGATCGGGCGAGCTGCCGTCAGGCTGCGGGCCGTTGCCGCCGCGCAGTCGGACCTGCTTGATGAACAGCGCGGCCACGACGCTCAGGATGGAGATCGGGACCGCCACCACGAACACGTGGTCGATCGCGTGGGAGTAGGCCTGAATGATCCCCTCGTGCAACGCGGGATTGGTCAGCTTGAGCTTGTTGAGCGCGTCCGGGCTGGAGATCAGGGACGAGACTTTGTCGCCGCCCTCGGCCAGCGTGGCGGCCGGCAGGAACTTCGTGAACTCGTGGGCGATCTGGGCGGTCAAGACCGCCCCGAGGGCGGAGGCTCCGATCGCGCCGCCCATGGAGCGGAAGAACGTCACGGCCGAGGTGGCCACGCCCATCTGCTTCATCGGCGCGGCGTTCTGCACCACCAACGTCAGGACCTGCATGAACAGCCCGAGGCCGGCGCCGAAGACCAGGATGTAGAGCCCGACGATGGCCAGCGAGGTGTGGGCGCCGATACGGGTCAGCAGGATCAGCCCGATCGTCACCAAGATCGTCCCGGCTAACGGGAACCAGCGGTAATTGCCGGTGCGCGAGATGTAGCGGCCGGAGGAAATGCTCATCACCAGCAGGCCGATCAGCAACGGCAGCAGCAGCAGGCCGGACGCGGTCGCCGACACGCCGTGCACCAACTGCAGGTACTGGGGCAGGAAGGCCAGCGCGCCGAACATGGCGATGCCGCTGACGAACGCGATGATGTTGCTGACGGTGAAGATCTGCAGCCGGAATAGGTCCAGCGGCAGGATCGGCTCCGGGGCGAGCTTCTCGCGGATCAGGAACCCCACGATCAGCAGGGCGCCGAGGGCGAACAATCCGACGATCTGCCAGGAGGACCAGGGGTAATCCGTGCCGCCGGACTGGGTCGCCAGCAGCACGGCGGACACGCCCAGCACCAGCAGCAGCGCGCCCCACCAATCGATCTTGACCTGCCGTTTGCGAACCGGCAGCTTCAGCACGCGGTTGGTCACGACGAGGGCGAGGATGCCCAGCGGCAAGTTGATGTAGAAGATGTAACGCCAGCTCAGGTTGTCGACGAAGAACCCGCCGGCCAACGGGCCGACGACGCTGGAGACGCCGAACACCGCCCCGAAGTAACCCTGGTAGCGGCCCCGCTGCCGGGGCGGGATGACGTCGCCGATGATCGCGAAGACGAGTGAGATCAGGCCGCCGCCGCCGATGCCCTGCAGCCCGCGGAAGGCGATCAGCTCGTACATGTTCTGCGCCGCGCCGCAGCAGACGCTGCCGATCAGGAACACCACGATCGCAAGCTGGAACACCCGCTTGCGCCCGTACAGGTCACCCGCCTTGCCCCACAGCGGGGTCGAGGCGGTGCTTGCCAGCAGGTACGCCGTGATGACCCAGGACAGCAGATCGCTGCGGTGAAAGTCGCCGACGATGGTGG
>JAOPUY010000432.1 GCA_025963265.1 Frankiales bacterium
CGGCCCGCGCTGATCGCGACCTCGACGCGGTGTTGGCCCTGTTCGCCGAGGCGGCGACGGTCGCCGAGCGGGCGCCCGGCGGCGGCCCGGACGAGCTCTACCGTTGGGTGAACGAGCTGCAGATCACCGACGCCGGGCGGGCGCCTCGGCGGGTCAACGACGAGTCGGTGAGCATTCTGACCGCCCACGCCAGCAAGGGGCTGGAATGGGAGATCGTGTGCCTGGCCGGCGTCCAGGACGGCGTCTGGCCGAACCTGCGGCAGCGGGGTTCGTTGCTCGGAGCCGATCTGCTGGTCGACGTCGCCGAGAATCGAGCCCCGATCTCGAGCGGTCTGCCCGGACAGCGGCTGGCCGAGGAGCGCCGGCTGTTCTACGTCGCCTGCACCCGGGCCAAGCGGGCGCTGTACGTCACCGCACTGGCCGGCGCGGACACCCAGCCCTCCCGCTTCATCGACGAGCTCGATCCGCTCGATTCACCCGCCGCCGGTTCGATCGCCAACGAGCCCCGCGTCGTTCAGGGCGGTCGGCGTGCCTTCGCGTTGCGCAGCGTGGTGGCCGAACTGCGCGCGGCCCTGCTGGCGCCGGAGATCGACGAGCGCGACCGGGCCGTCGCCGCGGCTGAACTCGCCCGACTGGCCGCGGCCGGCGTCGACGGCGCCCACCCCGACGACTGGTGGGGCCTGGCGCCGTTGTCGACCGAGGCCGGGATACGGCCGGCCGAGGCCGGTCCGGTGCCGATCCGCCCCTCCAAGTTCGAGGCCTATCGAGACTGCGAGCTGCGGGCGCTGTTGTCTGAGCTCGGCGCCGTCGACGCCAGCGACGAGGTCGCGGCGTCGTTGGGGACGCTGGTGCACTCGGTCGCCGAGCTGGCGCCACCCGATGCGACCGAGGCGGAGCTGACCCGTCTGCTGGAGGACGGCTGGCCCCGACTGGAGTTCGCCGCTCCCTGGCATGCGGTGAGCGAGCGAGCGCGGGCGCAGCGGATGGTGGCCGAGCTGGCCAGCTGGCTGCGATCCAGCCGATCCGAGTTGACCGAGCTCGGCCGGGAAGTGCCCTTTCAAGTGTCCGCCGGTGACGCCCAGCTGTCGGGCAAAGTCGATCGGCTAGAGCGTGATCAGGCCGGCCGATTAGTCGTCGTCGACCTGAAGACGACCAAGAGCAAGCCGACCCAGCGCGAGGTCGCCGATCACGCCCAGCTCGCCGCCTATCAATTCGCCGTCAGCGAGGGCGGCTTCACCGACGGCACGCCCACGCCGGCGGGCGGTGCCCGGTTGCTCCAGCTGGGCAGCCCGACGCGGGGCGAGCAGGCTCAGCCCGCCCTCTCGGAGTTCTCCGATCCCAGCTGGGTCGGCCGCGAGCTGGCCAGAATCGCCTCGGTGCTAAGGGGAAACACGGTCACCGCGCGCCCCGGGGCGGACTGCAAACGGTGCCCGGCCCGGCTCAGTTGCCCGGCGCAAAACGATGGCCGGCAGGTGACCTCGTGACCGCCGCGCCGTCGCTGGCGCCGGTTCAGCGGCTGCCCTACAGCCCGCAGTCAATCGCGCGGCTGCTCGGGATCCACCCCCCGACCCACGAGCAAAGCGTCATCATCGCCGCGCCGCTCGGGCCGTCGGTCGTCATCGCCGGCGCCGGATCGGGGAAGACCGAGACGATGGCCGCCCGAGTGGTGTGGCTGGTGGCCAACGGGTTGGTCGCGCCCGAGAAGATCCTCGGCTTGACCTTCACCCGTAAGGCGAGCGGCGAGCTGCACGACCGAATCCGCTCCCGGCTGCGCGCCTTCTCCCGAGCGGTCGAACCGCGCCGAGAACCGCAGGAGGAGCCGACCGTTCTCACCTACGCCGCCTACGCGGGCCGGCTGGCTTCCGAGCACGCGATGTTGTTGGGTCGCGAGCCCGGGGCGCGGCTGCTCACCGAGGCTGCGCGCTGGCAGGTGGCCGACCGCGTCGTTCGCCACTACGACGGCGCGTTCACCGTCGAGCCCGGGGTCGTCGCCACGGTCACCGATCGGGTGCTCGACCTCGCCGGACAACTCGCCGATCACCTCGGCCAGCCAGCCGACGTCCTTCGCTTGTCCGAGCGGTTGCGAGCCGAGCTGGTGGCGCTGCCGCGTGGGCAACGCTCGAAACTCGAATTCCCGCCGGACGTTCGCAAGTTCCTCGAGACCTTGACCAAACGCGCTGAGCTCTTGCCGTTGATCGCTGGCTTCGCCGAGGCAAAGGCCGCGGCCGGCGCGATGGACTTCGGCGATCAGATGGTGCTGGCCACCCGACTGGCTCAGCTGCCCGCCGTGGCCGCCGTGGAGCGCAGCCGATACGACGTGGTGCTGCTCGATGAGTACCAGGACACCGGTCACGCTCAGGTGGCGATGCTGAGCAGCCTGTTCGCCGACGGCCGAGCGGTCACCGCGGTGGGCGATCCGTTGCAGTCCATCTACGGCTGGCGCGGCGCTAGCGCGGCCAACATCGCGCAGTTCGAGAACCGGTTTCGGTCGGCGGCGGGCGAGCCGGCGGCGCGGTTCTCCCTGTTGACGAGTTGGCGCAACGACCGTCGGGTGCTGGGCGCAGCCAACGCGATCGCCGAGCCGCTGCGAGCGCGCGGCGACTCGGCGCTGGTCCAACGACCCGACGCCGGTGAGGGCCGGGTCCAATTGGCCTACACCGCGACGGTCGAGGATGAGGCCGCATGGGTGGCCGCGGCCCTCAAACGCGAGTGGGACGAGCGGGCCGACAGCGACTGGACCGCTGGCGGCCGCACCCTGGCCGTGCTGGTGCGCAAGCGCTCGGGGATCGCCCTGCTGGCCCAGGCGCTGCAGGCGGCCGGGCTGCCGGTCGAGGTCGTCGACCTGGGCGGACTGCTGTCGCTGCCCGAGGTCGCTGACATCCGCTGCGCGCTGCACGTGCTCACCGATCACAACGCGGGCGCCTCCCTGTCCCGGTTGTTGACCGGCGCCCGCTGGCGGATCGGCGCGGCTGATCTGGTCGCGCTGCACCGCCGAGCGCGCGAGCTCGCCGCCCCGGCGGGCGCGACCGAGCTGGATCGCGCTGACGAGGCCGAACGCGTTGAGCCCTCATTAGTCGAGGCGCTGGATGACCTCGGCGAGCGCAGCCGCTATTCCCCGGAGGGATTTCGGCGACTGTCCCGGTGCGGGGCGATGCTGCGCGGGCTGCGGCGGCGCCTGGACTTGCCGCTGCCCGACCTGATCAGCCTGATCGAGTCCACCCTCGGCCTGGACATCGAGGTCTCGACCCGCGCCGAGCTCTCCGACGGCGCGGCGGACGGGGCCAACGCCGACGCCGGACGCGCGAACATCGACCGTTTCATCGACGAGTCGGCCCGTTTCGCCAGCGACCGTTCGGGCGCGGGCGTGCCGGCGTTCCTGGCCTACCTCAAGGCCGCCGAGGATGAGGAGTACGGACTCAAGCCGGCCGCCGTCCAGGTCCAGTCCGAGCGGGTGCAGGTGCTGACTGTGCACGGCTCCAAAGGTCTGGAGTGGGACGTCGTGGCTGTCGCGGGCCTGATCGAGAAGGGGTTCCCGGATCAGGCCAAGAGCCATGATTGGGCCAGCGCGCCGGCGTTGCTGCCCGCTGACCTGCGCGGGGACCGGGATCAATTGCCCAGCCTCGGCTTCGCTGGCTGCGCGGATCGCTCCGAGGCCGAGCAGCGGCTCAAGCGGCATCATGAAGAGCTTGGCGCCCGGCACCGGCTGGAGGAGCGCCGGCTCGCGTATGTGGCGATGACCCGGGCCCGGAAGACCTTGTGCCTGTCCGGGGCGGCCTGGGGCGGCGGTGTCACCGCGCGAGCCGCCTCCGAGTTCCTGCGCGAGCTGGCCGAGCGAGCGACGAGTGACGGTTTCGAGGTCAGCCTCTGGCACGAGCTGGCCGATGGGGAGCGCAATCCCCTCCAAGACGCGGACCATTCCGTCGCCTGGCCCGCCGACCCGTTGCCACCGGGCCAGCGGGAGCGGCTGGAGAAAGCGGCCGAGGCAGTGCGGCAGGCGTTGGCTGATTCGGGGTCGGCCGAGCAGTTGGCCGACGCGCCCTCGGCGGCTGGGTCGGCCCGGGCGGCGCTCTGGAGCCGTGACGTCGAGCTGCTGCTGGCCGAGCGCCGCGCCGCGGCCGAACGTCACGACGTCCAGGTGGCCATGCCGGCCCACCTCTCAGTCTCCGACGTGGTCGCGCTCGCCTCGAGCGAGCCCGAGTTGGCTCGTCGGCTGCGGCGACCGCTGCCCCAGCGGCCGGCGCGGCAGGCCCGGCGGGGAACGGCCTTTCACCGCTGGCTGGAGCAGCGCTGGGGCGGTGAGGCGCTGATGGACATCGAGGAGCTGCCGGGGGCAGTCGACGAGGCCATCGAGGAGGACGAGCTCGAGGTGTTCAAGGAGTGCTTTGCCCGCAGCGAGTGGGCCGAGCGGACCCCGCTCGCCGTCGAGGTGCCGTTCGAGATGTCTTTCGGACGCCGAGTGGTGCGTGGGCGCATGGACGCGGTCTTCCAGTCGTCGGACGGCCGATTCACCGTGGTCGATTGGAAGACGGGACGCCCGCCGAGCGGGGCCGACGCGCAGGCCAAGGCCGTGCAGTTAGCCCTATACCGGCTGGCCTGGGCTCAGTTGCAGGGCATCGACGACTCCGACCTGCACCGGGTGGGCGCCGCCTTTCACTACGTCGGCGCCAACCGCACGGTCGCTCCGGCCGACCTGCTGGACGCGAGCCAGCTGCGCCGGCTCATCAACGGTTGACAGGTTCGGGCCAGCGGACTGCAGGTTAATCTGGCCGAGTGACCGACGTTCGTGACTTCGTGACCGCGCACCGCGCCGACCTGCTCGCCGATCTGGATCAGTGGCTGCGGATCCCCGGCATCAGCGCCCAACCCGAGCACCACGCCGATGTGCACGCGAGCGCGCAATGGCTGGCCGACGCCTTCACGCGGGCCGGATTCCCCACCGTCGAGATCTGGCCGACGGCTGGCCTGCCGACGGTGTTCGCCGAGTGGCCGGCCCAGGACGCGACCGCCGAGACGCCGACCGTGCTGGTCTACGGTCATCACGACGTTCAGCCGGTCGATCCGATCGAGTTGTGGCACACCGCCCCGTTCCGGCCGACCGTAGACGGCGACGTGCTCCGGGCTCGGGGCGCCTCCGACGACAAGGGCCAGTTGCTGTTCCACCTGCTGGGTGTTCGAGCGCACCTGGCCGCGAGCAGCCGCACCAGCCCGGCGGTCTCCTTGAAGTTCCTGATCGAGGGCGAGGAGGAGTCCGGCTCGCCGAACTTCGAGACCCTGCTGGCCGACCGCGCCGACCGGCTGGGCTGTGACGTCGTGGTCATCACCGACACCGGGATGCTGGCCGAAGACACGCCGAGCGCGGTCACCGGCATGCGCGGCCTGATCGTCGGCACGGTCTCTTTCCACGGGCCGGACCTCGATCTGCACTCGGGCTCCTTCGGCGGCGCGGTGCCCAATCCGGCGACGGCCATCGCCCGGCTCGTCGCCGCCCTGCACGACGACGAGGGCCGCGTGCGAGTGCCCGGCTTCTACGACGACGTCCTCGAGCTCTCCGCCACCGAGCGCGCACTGCTCGAACGGGTGCCGTTCGACCGTGCGGATTTCCTGCAGACCGCCAAGTCTCGCGAGTTGACCGGCGAGGGCGGCTACTCGACCCTCGAGCGGCTCGGGGCGCGGCCCACCGCTGAGGTGAACGGGATCGGGGGCGGTTATCAGGGCGCGGGCGGCAAGACCATCGTCCCGAGCGACGCGTTTGTGAAGCTCTCCTTCCGGCTCGTCGCCAACCAGGATCCGGCTCGGGTCCGCCAGCAGGTGGATCGGTTCATCTGCGACCACACCCCGGATGGGATCCAGGCGTCGGTGGACTGGGAGGGCGAGGGCGTCGCCCCCTGCGTCGTCGGCATCGACACCCCGGCCTTCGGCGCGTTGTCCCGGGCGGTCTGCGCCGCCTTCGACGCCGAGGTGCTACTTCCGACTCGGGAAGGGGGATCGGGTCCCGAGGCCGCGATCGAGCAGGCGCTCAAGGTTCCCCTGGTCTTTCTCGGCGTGGGCTTGCCCGACGACCAGATCCACGCGCCGAATGAGAAGGTCACCCTCACCATGCTCTACCGCGGAGCCGAGGCCGCGGCTCGACTCTGGACGGAGTTCGCCCAGCTGGGCCGCTCCGGCCTGCAGAGCTAGACCATGGCTGAGGAGTGGGAGGGCCCGCGGACCTGGATCGAGCCGACCGAAGCCGGTTCGGGCGGTCCAGACTGGCACTGGGGTGCGCCGCCGATCGGGGCTGGCGCGAATGCCGGCTGGCCGCCAGCCGGCGGCGGCGGCTGGCAGCCGCCGGGCTGGAGCGCGCCGCCCCCGCCCAAGAACCGCCGCCCTCGAGGCTGGCTGTGGGGCGTGGCCGCCGTCGTGGTCGTCGTGCTGGTGCTGGCGCTCGTCGGGGTCGTCCGCGGGCACTCGTCGTCCTCGAAGGACACCACCCTGCCGGCGCCCGGGCCCAGCTCGTCCAGCCTGCCCGGGCCCAGCGCCAGCGCTCAGCCCCCGAACAGCGGGTCGGGTGGATCGGGCGGGTCGGCGGTACCGGTGGTTTCCTGCCCCAACATCCGCGACGAGCAGTCGCACCTGTCCTACAGCTGCATCGAGAACGACCTCGTCCAGGGGGAATCTGACACGCTGTTGGGGTTGCGCATCTCCCTGGATAAGGAGACCGAGCCGGGATGGGTGATCAGCGAGGGCTCGGGGAACCCGGCTAGCGTCGTCAGCCCGTCCACCGGCGCGAATGTGCGCTTCAACTCCGGACCGGCGACCGCGGCGACGGCCGTCCCGGTGGCGACTCCGTCGACGAGCCCCTCCGCCACGCCGCCGACGGCGGCCGAGGTTCAAAACGAGGTCCAGCAGCGCGCCGAGTTAGCGGTCTCGCAGGCCTACGGCGACTCGCCCACCGCGGCCATCGCCGAGTCAAAAAGCCGGGACTTCGGCGGGGTGACCGGCTACGAGCTACAGCTGAATATCACCATCAACCCCACCTACCGCGCCGAAATGGGCTTGACCGTGAAAACCGAAAGGCTGTGGGTGGTCGGCGTGCCGACGGCGGCCGGAGCAAGCATCTTCATGTTGTCGATTCCCGATGACCGGTCCGATCTCTGGCCCAAGGCCGAAGCCACTGTCGGCACCATCAGGGTCATCTGACTAGTGTGAGTGAGTGCCTTCACCGAAGCCTGCCGCCAAACAATCCAGCGCTTTCCGCGCGCCCACCTTCGAGCTGGTCCATCATCGGCTCGCGAACGGGTTGCGAGTAGTTCTCGCGCCGGACCCGAGCGCGCCCGTCGTCGGCATCTCGGTGCTCTACGACGTCGGTTTTCGCTCGGAGCCCGAAGGCCGAACCGGTTTCGCGCATCTGTTCGAGCACTTGATGTTCCAGGGCTCGGCCAATCTGGAAAAGCTCGAGCACTTTCGCTACGTGCAGGCCTCCGGCGGGTTGTTCAACGGCAGCACGCACTTGGACTACACGAACTATTTCGAGGCGCTGCCGTCCAATGCGTTTGAGCGTGGGCTGTTTCTCGAAGCCGACCGGATGCGTTCACCTCGCATCACCGAGGAGAATATGGCCAACCAGATCTCGGTGGTCAAGGAAGAGATTCGCGTCAACGTGTTGAACCGGCCCTACGGCGGATTTCCCTGGCTGGTGCTGCCGCCGGTGCTGTTCGACACTTTCCCGAACGCGCACAACGGTTACGGTGGATTCGAAGACCTGCAAAATGCGACGGTCCCCGACGCGGCGGCATTTTTTGACAGCTACTACGCGCCGGCCAACGCCGTCCTCTGCGTGGCCGGGGACTTCCGGGCCGAGCAGGGCATCGAGCTGATCGAGCAGCACTTCGGCGGCATTCGCCGGCGCAAAAAACCAGTCCGGCCCGATTTCGCCGAACCGGAGTTGTCCCAGCAGCGGCGTGAAGTCGTCACCGACGCCCTCGCCCCAATGCCGGCGCTGGCCATTGGCTACCGGGTCCCTGACCCGGGTGCGGACTTGCACACGTACCTCGCGACGCTGTTGCTGGCAGAAATCCTCTCCGATGGCGACGCCTCCCGGTTGCAGCGCTCGCTCGTGCAAGCGCAACGGCTGGTGATCGACGTGGGCGCCTACCTCGGCACGTTCGGCGACCCGTTGGAGGAGCGCGATCCCAGCCGCCTCAACATCACCGCCCACTACAGCGACCAGGCCTCGACCGACCGGGTGATCGCCGCCATCGACGCCGAACTAGATCGGGTGGCGACGCTGGGCACCGAGCCGGGAGAGCTCGACCGGGTCCGGACAAAGCTGGCCGCGACGGTCTTTCGGGAGCTCGACCAAGTGCTCAACCGAAGTCTGGAATTCGCGAAATTCGAGTTGCTGTTTGGTAACGCCGCCCTCATCCTCGAGCTGCCGGGGTTGTTGGCCGAGGTGACCGACGCCGACGTGCGCGCGGCCGCCGCCCGGCTGACGCCCGCCGGTCGCGCCATCGTCGAGCTCATCCCGGGCGCGAGCCGATGAGCCCGCAGGCCGCCGCGACTCGACACCGAGTCGCGAAGCAACTGCCGGTCCCCGGCCTGACCAAGCCGGCCCGGCCGAAGCGGATCACCACCGCCGAGCGAGTCCTCGATTCCGGGCTGCGGGTGGTCGCCGTCCGGCGACCGACGGTGCCGATGGTCGAGGTCCGGCTCCGAGTTCCGTTTCTGTCCGGCAAAGCGCACCACCTGACCCGCTCCACGTTGTTGTCAGACACGGTCCTGACCGGCACTGAGCGCTATGACCGCAACGGACTGGCGATCGCGCTAGGCGAGCTGGGCGGCGACATCTCGGTCGGCTTGGACGCCGACCGACTCCTGCTGTCGGCGTCGGCGATCTCGGCGCGGCTGCCGGCGCTGTTGGCGATCATGGCCGACGTCTTGACGTCGGCCTCCTACCCCGGCGGCGAGGTGGCCGGGGAGCGCGAGCGACTGGTGGAGCGCATCACGCTGGCCCACTCGCAGCCCAGCGTCATCGCGAACGAGGCGCTCGGCCGGCGGATGGCCCCGAATCACCCCTACGGAACCTCGCTGCCCGACATCTCTGACGTCGAGGACACAACCGCGGTGCAACTACGCGCCCTGCACAGCAATTTGGTCCGCCCACGGGGCGCCCTGCTGGTCATCGTCGGCGACATCGTCCCGGCCCGGGTGCTGGACACCGTGGCGAAGGCGCTGAGCGGCTGGACCGGCAACCAGGTGCACATCAAAGCGTTGTCGGCTCCCGTGCCGAGCCGGGGGCCGCTGGTGCTGCTGGACCGGCCCGGATCGGTTCAGACCTCGCTCCGGTTCGGCGGCGCCGCATTGCGCCGCGAGGACCCGGGTTATCCGGCGCTCCAACTGGCCAACCTCGCGTTTGGCGGCATGTTCTCCTCGCGCTGGGTGGAGAACATCCGCGAGGACAAGGGCTACACCTACTCGCCGCGGAGCAGCCTCGATCACGCCACCCTGGGCTCGACCTTCAGTGCCTCGGCTGACGTCGCGACCGAGGTGACGGCGCCCGCGCTCGTCGAGACCCTCTACGAACTTGGCCGAATCTCCTCCCTGCCGATCACTGAGGCTGAGCTCGAGCTGGTGCGCCAGTACGCGATCGGCACCATGTCGCTGTCGATCTCGACCCAGGCTGGCCTGGCCTCCACCCTGTCCGGATTGCTGGGCGGCGGCTTGAGCGTCGAGTGGCTCGCCGAGCACCGCGAGCGACTGGGCGCGGTCACCATCGCCGACGTCGCTGAGGCCTCGGCCAAGTTCCTGGCCCCGAGCAAGATCGTCGCCGTGGCCGTCGGCGATGCGGCCCAGGTGGCCGGGCCGCTGTCCGGCATCCTTGACGTCGAGGTCACCAGCGGGACGGCGTGACCAGCCGCGCTAGCCAGCGGCCGATCCCGGTGCCCTTGCTGTCGCGCTCGGCCCACGACCGGGTGGCCCATCGGCGGACCGATGAGGCCTGGTTGGCCCAGGCCTGGTCCAGGCCCGAGACGCGGGTCCTGGTGCTGACCGCCCGCTCGCGGGTGCTGGTCGATGCCCAAGCCCGACTTCAGCTCGTCTCGCCGGCTGAGGCCGACGCGGCCGTGGGCGCCGATGCGCCGCGGATGTTGTTGGGCGAGGCGGACGGGCGAGCCTACTTCGCGGTCTTCAGCGCCGGGCCGGACGAGCCCGAGGCGCCGACGGGCCTGCGACGGGCCGATCTGCGCGAGCTGGGCGGCCAGCTGAACGACCTCGACGTCGGCCTGCTGACCGCGAGCGTCGCGCTGCAGGCCTGGCACCGCACGCACACCCACTGCCCGCGCTGCGGATCGCCGACCGCGATCATCAAAGCCGGTTGGACCCGGGCCTGCCCGGTCGACGGCTCGGAGCACTTCCCGCGCACCGACCCGGCGGTCATCATGCTGATCCGCGACGCCGAGGATCGCTGCCTGCTGGCGCGCGGACCCGCGTGGCCGGTGGGCCGGATGTCAGTGCTGGCCGGGTTTGTCGAGGCGGGGGAGTCGGCTGAGGCCGCCGTCGTGCGCGAGGTGGCCGAAGAGGTCGGCGTCGAGGTGGTCAACGTGCAGTACGTGGCCAGTCAGCCGCACCCCTTCCCGGCCTCCCTCATGCTGGGCTACACCGGTGAGGCGGCCGGCACGCCCGAGCTCGCCCCGGACAACGATGAGATCCTCGACGCCGGCTGGTTCACTCGCGATGAGGTGCGGGCCGCCCGAGATTGGGGCGATGAGGCTTCCTGGGACGGCGCGGGGGCGTCCGCGCCCAGCGGCGCCTCCTTGCAGGCGTTGCCGCCGACCTTTTCGATCGCCCGCCAGCTCATCGACGCCTGGCTGGCCGAGGCGGAGTGACTCAGCGCCGGGCGGGCCGGTTGACCGCCAGGGCCGGATGGCGGGCGTCGTCGAAGCGGATCAAGACGTCGGACACGGCCGAGGGATCCACGTCGAGGTCGTAGCGGTCAAAGGCCGGCAGCGTCCACGCCCAGTCGGGATAACGCTCCTCGAACTGGCGGCGCCGCGACTGGCGCGAGACCGCGAAGTGCACGGCGAGGTCGAAGTCGAGGGCGCCGGTCGCGAACCGGTCGCCGAGCAGCAACTCGCCGACCACCAGCAGCACGCCCCGTTCGCTGAGTGGGACGCGGGCCGCGCGGGTCGAGCGGTTGGTCGCCGGGTCGCGCAGGGAGGGCAGGAAACTGCCGTCGCCGCCCGGTCCCAGCGGGGCCAGCACCTCCCGCTCGAGGCCGGCGGCGTCGAGCCAGGACGAGTAGAACGACTCGACATCCGTGCGGCCGTATTCCAGCCGCAGCGAGGCGTCGCGATAGAACGCCTGGCTGTCGATGACGGCCACCGGGCGTCCGAGCGACCCGAGCTCGTCGACGAGGTCGGCCAACACCGCGCCC
>JAOPUY010000437.1 GCA_025963265.1 Frankiales bacterium
CAGGGACAGGAACGCGTCGGTGATCCGCATCAGGATGTTGTCGACCCAGCCGCCGCTGGCCCCGGCGATCAGGCCGATCAGGCCGCCGAAGAGCATTCCGATGACCACCACCGCCAGCGCGGCGAACCAGCTGGCCCGAACTCCGTAAAGGGTCCGGCTGAGGATGTCGCGGCCGATGCTGTCGCTACCGAGCAGGAAACCGTGGGCGCCGGGCTTCTGAAAGGGAATCCCGATCGGCACCAGCGGATCGTGCGGCGCGATGACCGGCGCCAGCAGCGCGATCAGGGTCACGACCAGGACCAGGCTGGCGCCGGCCCAGTTGACGATCCGGTGGGTGTGCGGGCCGAGCAGCGCCGTCCGACGGATCCGGCTGCGTTGACGCAGGCTGGGCAATTTGGTCAGCGAGGCGGCAGTTGTCGTCATGTCAGATCACCTTGGTCTCAGTGCAGGCCACCAGCCGGGTGCTGCCGGGCCGGGCCGCCAGTCGGACGTCCAGGCTGGGTTGCGAGCAGGCGTCGATGGCCAGCGGGCAGCGTGGATGGAAGGCGCACCCGTCCGGCGGTCGCAGCGGGCTGGCCGGTTCGCCCTTCAACGGCGGCGCTTGCCGTCCCATGTCGGGGATCGAGGCGACCAGCGACTGGGTGTAGGGGTGGGCTGGCCGGGAGGTGACCTCGTCGGCGTCGCCGAGTTCGACGATGCGGCCGAGGTACATGACCGCGATGCGGTCGGCGACGACTCGGGCGACCGACAGGTCGTGGGTGACGAACAGCACGGACATGTTCAGCTGGCGCCGCAGGTCGCCGATCAGGTTGATCACCGACGCGGCCAGCGAGACGTCAAGCGCGCTGGTGGGCTCGTCGCACAACAACAGGGCGGGCGGGATGACCGTGGCTCGGGCGAGGGAAACCCGTTGGCGTTGGCCGCCGGACAGCTGGGCCGACCGGGCCCGCGCCACTTCGGCCGGCAAGCCGACCCCGGCCAGCGCGGCCAGGACGCGCTCTCGCTTCTCGCTCCGGGACAGCTGCTGCCCTTTCAAACGCTCGCTGATCAGCTCGCCGACGCTGAGCCAGGGCGTCAGCGAGGCGCCGGCGTCCTGAAAGACCATTTGCGGACGACCGGGCGCGTTCAGCGTCAGCGAGCCGCCGTCTCGGCTCTCCAGCCCGGCGATCACCCGCAGCAACGTCGACTTGCCAGACCCGCTCTCGCCGACCAGGGCCACCGACTCGCCGGGCTCGATCGTGAGCGAGACCCGTCGCAACGCGCGCAGGCCGCTGCGGCCGCGCCGCCAGCCGGAGCCGACGGCGAAGGTCTTCGTGACGTCCTGCAAGAGCAGGACTGGTTTCGACTCGTCCGGCGCAGCGCCGCTCAGATCGGTCTCCGGCCCGGCCGGGGAGGTGACTGCGGCAACCGGGGCCGCGGCCATGGCTTCGCGGTGCGCTTGCTCGGCCGCCGCGATGCGGATGGTCTCCGATTTCGCGATCTCCACCTGGACGGTCGCCACGCTGCGGATGCACGCGCTGCCGTGCTCCGGGGCGACGTTGAGCAGCTCCGGCAGCGTGGTGGCACAGTCCTCGACGGCCACCGCGCACCTCGGCGCGAAGGCGCAGCCGGGCAGCGGGTCGGCCGGGCTCGGCACGTCGCCGGCCAGGGCCAGCAGCGGCTTGCTCTTGTCGACCGACATCGACAGCCGCGAGCGCATCAGCCCGAGGGTGTAGGGGTGCGCGGCCTCGGTCAGCACCTGTCGGGTCGGGCCCAGCTCGGCCAGCCGGCCGGCGTACATCACGGCGATCCGGTCGGCGATCTGCGCGGCAACGCCGAGGTCGTGGGTGACCAACAGGAAGCTGCAACCGATCTCGTCGCGGAGTTTGCGAAGCAGGCTGAGCACCTGGGCCTGGACGGTGACGTCCAACGCCGTGGTCGGCTCGTCGGCGATGACCAGGGCCGGGTTGCCGGCCACCGCCATCGCGATCATGACCCGTTGGCGTAGGCCGCCGGAGAGCTCATGGGGGAAGCTGGCCATCCGGCGTCGGGGATCGGGGATCCCCACCGCGGCCAGCAGCCGCTCGGCTTCGGCGGACGAGCCCGCCGCTTCCTCGACCTGCTTGCCGACCTTCATGGTCGGGTTGAGCGAGGTCATCGGATCCTGGAAGACCGCGCCGAGGTCGAGTCGCCGGACGGCCCGGTGCGAGCTGGCCGAGCCGTGCAGCATGTCCGAGCCCCGCACGATCACGCTGCCTTCGGTGTCCGGGCGGCCCGGCAGCAGCCCGAGCAGGGCCGAGCCCAGCACGCTCTTGCCGGAGCCGGACTCGCCGACCAGACCGAGGATCTCGCCGGGGCGGATGGCCAGGTCGACGCCGCGAATCGCGTGAATCGCCTTTCCGGCGCGGGTGAAAGTCACCGACAGCCCGCTGACGCGGGCCACCGGTTCAGTCGCGCCGGTCGCCGATCCCGCTTCCGGTGGTGCGGTCGATGTCGCCGTGGTCTCGCTCATCAGCTGCCTCCTGCGTCGGTGGGCATCAGCACCGCTAGCGGGTTCCCGCTCACGACGTGCATTCCGGGGGCGGCCAGCAGTCGCAGGACGACGGCGTCGAACGGGGCGAGCACCGCCGTCTCCATCTTCATGGCCTCCAGCAACGCCAACGGCTGGCCGGCGCGCACGACGTCGCCCTCGGCGACCTCGACGCGCCAGACGTTGGCCACGAACGGCGCCTCGACGACGGTGCCGCCCTCAGGCGCGAGGACCGCCTCGTGCTCAGTCGGGGTGATCGCCTCGGGTCGGGCGTCGAACTCGCCGGCCGCGGCCCAGGCTGACCGCTCGGCCGCGAAGGCGGCGCTCTGGCGTCCGCGGAAGTCCTCGATGGACTCGGCGTTGGCCGCGAGGAAGCTCTCGTGTTCGGCCAGGCTGAACTCGGTGTCGGTGATCTCGAGGTCCATCCGGCCGGCGGCCAGGTCGGCCCGCAGGTCCAGCAGCTCCTCGGCTCCGACCGGGTACCAGCGGATCTGGTCGAAGAACCGCAGCAGCCAGGGCGAGCCGGGCTCGAACGGTCCGGCTTGGCGGAAGCTGCTCCACACCTGCACGGTGCGGCCGACGAACTGGTAGCCGCCGGGGCCCTCCATGCCGTAGATGCACAGGTAAGCCCCGCCGATGCCGACCGCGTTCTCCGGGGTCCAGGTGCGGGCCGGGTTGTACTTGGTGGTGACCAGCCGGTGCCGGGGATCCAGGGGAGTGGCCACCGGGGCGCCGAGGTAGACGTCGCCGAGGCCGAGCACGAGGTAGGAGGCGTCGTAGACGATCTGCTGGACCTCATCGACGGTGTCGAGGCCGTTGACGCGGCGGATGAACTCGATGTTCCAGGGGCACCAGGGGGCGTCGTCGCGGACGCCGGCCATGTACCGGGCGATCGCCTCGCGGGTGGCCGGGTCGTCCCACGACAATGGCAGGTTGACCACCCGGCTCGGCACCACCAGCTCCGAGGTGGCCGGCAGGTCGTCCTCCAGGCTCGCGACGAGGTCGAGCGCTTTGCTGACCGGCAGGACGTCGGGATCGGTGTGCAGCTGCAGGGACCGGATGCCGGGCGTCAGGTCGATGACGCCGGGCAGGTTTTCCGCAGCGATCCGGGTGGCCAAGGCGTGCACCCGCATCCGCAGGCTCAG
>JAOPUY010000445.1 GCA_025963265.1 Frankiales bacterium
GCGGCGAGGGGTTCCCGGGCACGAGTCATGACTAACGGTAGCGCTCTGAGCCGGCGGTAGCGGGGTCGTCCACCAGCATCACAGCCAGTCGGATGAGCGAGAGCCGGTACAGCGCGAACGCGCCAACGACATCGACCTCCGAGTCCGTCACAGACACAACCCACTCCTCATCGATCCGCGCCGCGCGGTTCGTCGACAAGAAAGACATGCGAGCCGCTAGAAGGTTGCGTTCGTGGCACAGACAGTTACCGAATCGTAGCTAAGGCCGCCTTACGGCATCATCCACTCATCGGGGAGCGGCCGAGTCATGCACCGCCAAAAAGCGTCCCCGCGGGGACGCTTTGACCGCACTAGAAGAAAGGCGACAGGGTTGGACGGGGCCGCGTGGCCCCGCCCAACCCTGTCTGTGGTGTTCGGATTTGTTAGCCGTTCATCGGCACTGTCGCCGCGCAGTACGGCGAACCCTGGACATTCTGGAAGGTGCTGCCGCTGAGCTTCACATACCAGAAGCACGCCTGCTTCGGCTCGTAATCGCGGTAGTTGATCTTCTCCGGAGCCAGCAGCCCGTCACCGTCGAAGTCCGTGACCGCCGACATGGTGGTCATGAACTTTTCGCGGCTGGGGTTTGCGCCTGACGCCTTAAGGCCGTCAGCGAACGCGGTCATTGACAGGTAGGCCTCCTGCTCGGCGAAGGTCGGAGGTCCAGTGACACCGACCGCCGCCAGATCGGCCGCCCGCTTCTGGGTGGCCGGCGTGTTCGCCTCGGCAGGAAGGCCGGTGGTGCTGAAGAAGTCACCTTGAGCCGCCGCCACCGCCGGAGCGGATTCCAGCAGGTCGCCACCGTAGCCGGTGGGCAGAGACGCGACCTTCAGAGTCACGCCGAGCTGGCGCAGAGCCGCGTTCAGGGCGAAGGCGGTGTTCGGAACGGTCGAGTAGAACAAGCCGTCCGCGCCGGAGCCCTTGATCTTGAGCGCAATTGCGCCCATGTCGGTGCTTCCGAAGGGCACGCCGTTGGTGTAGACGACGGTCATGCCGGCCACCTCGGAGGACTTGTTGAACGCCTTGACGCTGTCCGAGGAGCTCTTCGAGTCTGAGTAACCGAGGGATGCGACCTTGGTGACCCCTTGTGCTTTGAAGAACTGGCCTTCGGCCAGTGGGTAGTCGACGTAGTTGGTGATTCCCGCGTCGTCAAAGAGGTTGGTGTTCTTGGGGTCATTCCAGATCGGCCCGTCGAAACCGCCACCAATCTCGGGGATGCCTTGTTTCAACAGGAAGGGCTCGGCGCCGAAGGAGAATGCCGAGACCTCGACGATCGCGAATACCTTGTCTGTCTGGACGAGCTTCTGGGCAGCCGTCAACGCGCCGGGAGCGGTCGACGTCGTGTCACCCATGACGTAGGCCAACTGCTGCCCATTGACTCCGCCGGCTTTGTTGGTCGCGTCGACGAAGGCCTTGATGCCCTTCTCTGCCGTGAGAAAGCCGGACGCACTTGGACCGGTCAGGTCGGCTAACACACCGATCTTGATGGTGCCTCCGGTCGAGGATGTGCTGCCCCCGGCCGCGGTGTTCGAGGAGGACGGACCGCTTCCGCCCGTGGACTTGCCCGACGAACTGCAGGCGGTCACCATCGAGGTCGCCGCGACGACCCCCAGAGCGGCAATCCAGATTTTCTTGTGCATACGCTTCCTTTCGGAGACATGACTCAGTAGCCGAGGCGGATGACCACGGATGACGTTGCGAACGCGATGCTTACCGGAGGACCAACCGAATGTGATACCGGTAACGTTTCTGTGGCCCGAAACGTAGGGGTTCAAGAGATGCCTTGTCAACGGTCGATTCGCACTCGTTACACACCGGCAATCTCCATCTCACCCGCAGGCCCGCCTCCGTCGGGCCGACAGGACGTCCTGCTGGCGCAAGGGCGAGCGCTTTAGTTCAGCGACCTCGCCGAGTGGGAAGGCGGCGCAACCCCTCGATTCGTCGGCGTTGGCGGCGGTGTGGCCGCTGGGCGCATCGATTTGGTCGCGGAAAGTGGACGCCAGTTTGTGGCGGTCGCCGCCGATGAGACCCAGTCTCCAGCTGGTTGAACCTAAGTTCAACCCGTCGGAAAGCGGATCTCTTTAACTTCAATCGCGGGTCAAGCGGCAGTATGCGAATGCCAGATCTTGGCTCGCGAGCGACAATTGGCTGGTGGTGAGCTACCTACCCTGTCCCGTCTGCGGTCGAGAGCTTCAACTGGATCGCGAGAGCCCCGACGTCGGTGACCACTGGCGCTGCCCGGATCACGGGTGCTTCCGGACAGCGACGGTTTTCGGTCGCGAGACGCCGATCCGTTGCCGCGACGTTGGAGGCTCGGCCGGCGCCGTCCCCACCGACGCTTAACTCTCAGAACCGAGCCTCAACGCGCTCACTGCCGTCGAGGCGATCAAGGTCGTTCGCGCTGCGTTCACCCCGCCCGCTGCCGGGCTCGGGCCGCCAGCCTGATCGAACGCGGCACGCCCGTGCCGCGTCTCGACCTTTCGAAGCTAAGCGGTAGATCAAGTGTCCGACCGCGGCGGCTGACGCCCCTTCAGCGGTCGTGGTTGCGCGCTCAGGGCAGTGACGATGCGAGCGGTGGCGTCGTCGGCCGAAATCTTCCAGTCCACCGTTGCCTTGTGAATGCGCAGCGAGACAAGCCCGTGGACGGCTGACCACATCAGCCGGGCGGAGATCAGAGGCGTGGCCGGGTCGAAGGTCGCGGCCAGTTCCACCAGGCGGTCTTGCGGTCGGGGGTCCTCGTCGGCCCGCATCGACGTCAGATGGTCGGGGCTCTCGAACAGAGCCTGGTACGCGCCGGGATTCGCGATTCCCCAGGCGACGTAGGCCTGCCAGGCAAGTACCACTCGGCTCGAGTCTTTTTCAGTCCCGGCAATGGCCAGCTCGACGGCGCGGGCGAGGTCGGCGTACTCCGCGTCCAGGACCGCGGCGCGGAGCGCCGACTCTGACGGGAAGTGCCAGTACACCGCTGACGGGGCCACGCCGCAGGCGCGGGCGATCGAGCGCAGCGATGGCACCACTGCGGATTGCGCGAGCATGCTGACCGCGGCCGACACCAACTCGGAGCGCAGGTCTCGGGCCGGCGGCGCTTTTCCTTGGGTCACGAAGATCATTGAACACCTGTTCTAGGAACCGTGCTATCTTCGCCCATGAACACCTGTTCAGCACCTTGAGGGAGGCAATCCCGTGGTAGACGACTCACTGGCAGAGCCCGCTCTAGCCGACCTGCTTGCGGTGCGGCCGGTTGGCGTCGATCAGTTCGCGGCCCCCGACTCCGTCCCGGGCCGCATGGGGATCTACGGCGGTCAACTGATCGCTCAAGCGGTGAACGCCGCCGTGCGGACGGTGGAGCACGACCGAGTCCTGCACTCATTGCACGCCTACTTCCTCAGCCGCGGGCGGCCCGACGAAGAGTTGATATACGACGTGGCGCGAGAGCGAGACGGGCGCTCGTACTCCGCGCGGCGAGTCACGGCCACGCAGGAGGGTAAGTTGATCTTCTCGATGGCGCTCTCGTTCGCTCGCGCTGACCAGGGCGTCCGCGACGAGCCGGACGCGCAGGCCGTCGGCCTCCCCGACGTCGCGCCGCCGGAGGATGCCCGCCGAATCGAGACCCACCTGCTCGGCATCGAAGTCCGCGACCCCGCGCCGCCGTCTGGCCTGGCCCACCCGACCAGGGTCTGGTTCCGGTGCGAGGAG
>JAOPUY010000462.1 GCA_025963265.1 Frankiales bacterium
CGTGCAGTTGAGCTCGATGCCCATCGCGATGTTGTCGGGTCCGGCCAGCAGCGCGGCCGCCACCGAGCCGAGCGTCTCGGCCAGCACGGCCGAGGCGCCGCCGTGCAGCACGCCGTACGGCTGCCGATTGCCCGCCACCGGCATGGTCGCCACCAACCGGGACGGGTCCAAGTCGGTGATCTCGATACCCAGCCGGTCGGCCAGCAACTCGCTCGTGCCTTCCCAGCGCTTGCTGAGCCCGTCGAAGATCGCCTGCTGTGCGGGTGTGATCATGCGTCATTCAATACCACAGACGATCAGGCGCCGCGGCCGACCGCTCGGTTCGGCAACACGCCGCGCACGCTGCGCCGACGCCGCAGCGCCACCCGGTCGATCGAGTCCACGATGCCGAGGCTGCGCCGCAATGCCGAGACGGAGGCGACGCGGCGCACGACCAGCGGGGCGAAGCCCAGACGGGCCAGGTAGCGGTTCGCGTCGCGGGCGGCGACCTGCACGCCGACGACGACGTGATCGATGTCGCGGTCCTCCGCGTGACGCACCGCGCCGGTCAGCAGCGCCCGGCCGGCGCCGCGACGTCGGTAACTCGGCGCGACCAGCAGATGCGAGATGTAGATCGTCGCGGTCGGGGTGAGCACGCCGACCTGCTCCTCCAGCAGCACCGCGTAGCCGACGAGACGTTCCTTCTCCTCATCGACGGCGACCAGCACCAGCCGCTCGGGGTCGCACAACAGCTGGGAGTACCGGTCGGCCAGGGCCGCGCTGGTGCTCTTGCGGGCTCGGCGCGCCCGGGGCACGGCATGCTCGACGAGGCCGTTGTCCTCGGTCAGGATGAGCAACTCAGCTATATCGGACGGCACTGCTTGGCGTACGCGCACGTTGCCACGCGACACTGTTTGCCTCCCCTGATGGATCCGGCTGATCGAGCTGAGCTGCGCGGGCGGTCAGGCGAGAACACGTCACAGATTGTTCGTCGCACAACCAAATCCCGAACGCACCATAGCGTGCCAGCGGTCCGCTCAAAAGAGGGGCGGCTAACACATCACGCCAGCGAAACGGCTAGTCACACGCTGAACACATTCTGTGAACCAAAGGCGGATTATGAGGCGATTTCTTCGCCCAAGTAGGCCGCGCGGACCCGGTCGTCGGCCAGCAGATCCCGCCCGGTGCCGGTGAGGACGATCTCGCCGGTCTCCAGCACGTAACCCCGGTTGGCCAGCGACAGCGCCTGGGCCGCGTTCTGCTCCACGAGCAGCACGGTGACGCCGTCGGCGTTGATCCCGCGCACGATGTCGAAGATCTGCGCCACGATCAGCGGGGCCAGCCCCATCGACGGCTCATCGAGCAGGAGCAGCTTCGGGCGTCCCATGATCGCCCGCGCGATGGCCAGCATCTGCTGCTCCCCGCCGGACAGCGTCCCGCCCAGTTGGCCGAACCGTTCCCGCAACCGCGGGAACATGTCGAGCACCCGATCCAGATCGGCCTGGTCGACCCGCTTGAAGCGGAACGCGCCCATCTCCAGGTTCTCTCGCACGGTCATCCGCGGGAAGACGTGCCGGCCCTCGGGGACGTGGCAGATGCCCAAGTTGATCAGCCGGTGGGCCGGAATCCCGTCAATCCGCTGTCCCTCGAAGACGATCGAGCCCACCGAGGGCCGGAGCATGCCGGAGATCGTCTTCTGGGTGGTGGTCTTGCCGGCGCCGTTCGCGCCCAGCAGGGCGACCACCTCGCCCTGACGGACGTCAAAGGACACGCCCTTCAAGGCTCGGATGGCCCCGTAGCGAACCTCGATGTCCTCGACCTGCAGGATGACCGGAGCCGCACTCGCGCCGGCCGCTGGCTCGCTCACTGATTCAGTCACGGTCGCGCTCCTCCTCAGGGCCGGACCCGGGCGCCGGGTGGCGGGGCGCCGGCTCGGTGTCGATCAGCTGGATCGCCGGCTGGTTGGCGGCCTGATCCTCGGCCTCCTCGGCCGAGGAGCCCAAGTAGGCCGCCACGACGGCCGGATTGCGCTGGATCTCGGCCGGTGTTCCCTCGGCGATCTTCTCCCCGAAATTGAGGACGATGATTCGATGGGCGATCGACATGACCAGCTTCATGTCGTGCTCGATCAGCAGGACGCTCACGCCCCGGTCGGAGTTGATGCGGGCGATCAGCTCGGCCAGGTCGCGCTTCTCCGACGGGTTCGTGCCGGCAGCCGGCTCATCCAGCAGCAGCACCCCCGGGTTGGTGCCCAGCGCCCGCGCGATCTCCAGCCGCCGTTGCTCGCCGTAGGCCAGCGATCCCGCCAGGTCGTTGGCCCGATCCAGCAATCCGACGTCACTGAGCAGCGCGGCCGCCCCGGCCGTGCTCTCCCGCTCCTCGCGACGTTGCCAGGGCATCCCCAGCATGGCCGAGACCGGTCCGGCCCGTTGCCGCGTCTCGATTCCGACCTTGACGTTCTCGAGGGCGGTCAGCGCCGGGAACAGCCGGATGTTCTGAAAGGTTCGAGCCACCCCGAGGTGGTTGACGATGTGGGTCTTCTTGCCGATCACGCTGACCGGGCTCTCACCGGGGCGCCCGACCAGCCGCACGACGCCCTCTTGCGGGGCGTAGACCCCGGTCAGCGAGTTGAACAGGGACGTCTTGCCGGCCCCGTTCGGACCGATGACGGCCAGGATCTCGCCGCGATACATCTGCAGGCTCACGTCGTTGAGGCTGACCACGCCGCCAAACCTCAGCGTGACGTGCTCGACGTCGAAGACGACGTCGCGGACGCCGTCCTCGCTGGCAGCCAGGTGGGGCGAGGCCATGTCAGATCCCTTCCGAGGGGGCCACGGCGCTGACTTCAGCCGAGGCTGGGGAATCTAGTCCCTCGAGCTCAGCCTTGCGCCGCTTGGCCGGCAGCAGGCCCGCCGGGCGGAAGATCATCATCAGCAGCAGCAGGGCGCCGACCCACATCTGGCGGTCGTCCTGCGGCACTTGGGCTTTGAGGAACTGCGGCAGCCAGGTCAACACCGCCGCTCCCGCGATCGCGCCGTGCAGCGAACCCATGCCGCCGAAGACCACGTAGGCCACGATCAGGATCGAGGTCTGCAGCGTGAACAGGCTGGGGTCGAAGTAGCCGACCTGGGTGGCGAAGAAGGACCCGGCCAGCGCCGACGTCGAG
>JAOPUY010000468.1 GCA_025963265.1 Frankiales bacterium
CTGCTTGGCGGCGTCGGTCTCCGAGCGCTCAGCAGCGGCAGACATAACCCACAACACCTCACCACGCGCGCCTGGATGCCGACCGCTGCGTCTCAGCGTCGACGGATCTTCGCTCTACCGTAACGGCCCTCGAGCCGGCATGGTTGACGCGGTCGGTCGCACCGCTTACCTGGCGCTAACCGAGGTGCGTGGATTCAGGCGCTCAGCCGACGACGTGCACCGCGTCGGCCTGCGGACCCTTCGGGCCCTGAGCCACCTCGAACTCGACCCGCTGACCCTCATCGAGTGAGCGGTAGCCGTCAGACTGAATCGCGCTGTAGTGGACGAAGACGTCCTGGCCGCCGTCAACGGCGATGAAGCCGTAGCCCTTTTCGTTGTTGAACCACTTCACGCTGCCCTGTGCCACGTGCGCTCCTAGAAGTCTCTCTGAAGTCAGTCCTCGGACGTGCTCCGGGTCCGAATATGCGAGAAAATACACGGAGCGAGATCACGTTGGCTAGAGATTCCGGCTATTTCGTTTTCGGATCCCCACATTTCCTAGCGAGTCGCGGAGTACTAGCGAGTCACCGCGGGGGCGCTAGCTGGGCGGCGGGGCGTAGCCGGTCGCGCAGGTCACCACGAAGCTGCCGTGCGCGTGCCCGGCGGTTGAGCCGAGTTTGACTCGGTTGCCCTTGCTGTCGATTCTCGTGACCACGAAGACGCCCACACCGTTGTAGACGTCGCCGCTGCTGCTGATCGTGAGCGCCCCGACCGCGGTGCCGGCGTCGTCGCGCAAGTCCTTTACAGCCTGATAGATGCTGGTCGAGCCGTCGCTGCCGTGGCTGACCAGCACGGCCGAGGGCGTCGCCGCTCGCAGCGTGAGCGTCACCGCGTTCGGCCCCTCGTTGCCGATCGCCCGAGTCGCGGCCGCGCTTCGGGTGCAGCTGACATCAAGCCGCGCTGTCGTGGCTCCGACCGTGATCGCGGCCTGCCCGGATCCGAGCGCCGCCGAGGTCGTGCTGGCCAGGCTCGGACTCGGCGTCGATGATGACCCCGAGGACCCGCACCCGCAGGCGGCACAGAGCACCCCGAGCAGCAGCAGCCCGGCCGAGACCCGCCGGCCGGCCACGAGCACGGCTCCAGACGCGGACACCGAGGTGCCTACAGCAGCCCGGCCGCCCGCATGCCCTTGATCGTCGGGGGGATGGTCGCGGTCGGCTGCACGCGGTCGGAGACGGCGTCGAGCGTCTTCAGCCCGTCACCGGTGTTATAGATGACGGTCTCGCGGCTCGGGTCGAGTTGGCCGGATTCCACCAGCTTCTTCAGAACCGCGGTCGTCACACCGCCCGCCGTCTCGGCGAAAACACCGGTGGTCTCGGCCAGCAGCTGAATGCCGGCTCGGATTTCCTCGTCGTCGACGTGCGCCATCGCGCCGCCGGTGGACCGCACCGCGTCCAGGGCGTAAGGGCCGTCCGCCGGATTGCCGATGTTGAGCGATTTCGCGATCCCGGTCGGCTTGACCGGGATCACGGTGTCTGTGCCGTCGGCGAAGGCCTGCGCGATCGGCGAGCAGCCCGAGGACTGCGCGCCGTAGACGCGGTAGTCCAGCGCGTCGACGAGCCCGATCGAAACGAGCTCCTTGAACGCCTTGTTGACCTTGGTCAACATCGAGCCGGAAGCCATCGGCGCCACGACTTGCTGCGGAAGGCGCCAGCCCAGCTGCTCAGCCACCTCGTAGCCCAGCGTCTTGGAGCCCTCGGCGTAGTACGGCCGAACGTTGACGTTCACGAACGCGGTCGACTCGAACTCGTCGGTCTCCGACAATTCGCTGCACAGCCGGTTGACGTCGTCGTATGAGCCTTCGACGGCGACCAGGGTGCCGCCGTAGATCGCGGTCTGAGTGACCTTGGCCGACTCCAGGTCCGAGGGGATGAACACGATCGAGTCCATCCCGATCCGGGTGGCGTGGGCAGCGACCGAGTTGGCCAGGTTTCCGGTCGACGCGCAGGCGATTCGGGTGAAGCCGAGCTCGCGGGCCGCGGTGATCGCAACCGAGACGACGCGGTCCTTGAAGGAATGGGTGGGGTTGGCCGAGTCGTCCTTGACCCACAGCGGGGCGGTGAAGCCAAGCCGGTCGGCCAGTTTGTCGGCCCGGATGAGCGGGGTCATGCCCGTGCCGGACTCGACGCGGGTCAGCGGATTGTGTCCGGCCGGCAGCAGCCCGGCGTAGCGCCAGAGCGAATAGGGGCCTGCTTCGATGTCAGCCCGGGTCACCCGAGCCAGTCGCTCGGGGTCGTAGCCGATCTCCAGCGGGCCGAAGCACTCGAAGCAAGCGTGCTGAGCGCCGAGCGGGAAAGTGGCGCCGCAGTTGCGACACACGAGCCCGGAGGCCGGGGACTCGCCGAAGGTGCCGGCGGCGCGGTTGATCAATGCAGTCACGATGAAGCCCTTTCTCCTCATCTTCCCTGAGTGCCGTCGTGGCGACTCAGGCCGGAGTTGGCACCTTCCTAACGCGCTGCGGCCGACCGAGCCCGACGAGGCGGGCCTGAGATCGATGCGTAGTGCGCGGTGGTTGCCGGGGCTTCAACGGGCCGTTCCCTCTGCCCCTCTGGATGAGCGATATTTAGCCGAGACTGGCGTCAGGCCCGTTACGGGCGCACGGCGCGTGCTCGGCGTTGTGGCACTAACTGTAGTCGGTGGTCAAAACGAGAACGATCGGGCCCGCCGGCAGGCCGTCAAACTTCTCCTTCACCCGCTTGATCGCGGGGAACTGGAGCTGCAACGCCTCCGCGGCGGCTTGGGCCCCGGCGATGTCCGGGTCGTAGTAGGCCGCGGTCGAGAGGATGTCGCCGCTGAAGTTGCCGCCGTTGGTCGCCGTCCAACCGCCGGCCCGAAGCCGGGCGACCGCGGTGTCGGCCAATCCGTTGACGTCGGTGTTGTTGACCACCACCACCGGCACGTTCATGGTCGCGTTCGGGGTGCTCGCCGCCGTCGGGGGCGATTGCGCGCTGCTGGCGCCGCTGGAGGAGGCGCCGGGCGCGGCCGAGGTGGGCGCGGGCTTCGTCGCCGTCGCGGTGACCCCCGGCGGGTTGGTGGTGACGGAGGCGGTGATGTCCCCCGTCGCCTTCGAGGCTTGCCGGCCGTTGGGCTGGTTGAGCGCGACGACGGCGAAGATCCCGATGGCCAGCGCCGCGACGATGGCCGCGACGGCGAGGATCAATTCAGCCGGACGTCGATCGCCGGGGCGTCGCCGGTTCGGCGCGGGTGGAGCGGTGTGCGACATGGAATATGAGTCAGACCTCGATGCCCAGGCGGCGCGCAGATCGCTGCCGCTGACGACTGGCTCGGAGGCGCCGGAGTCGCTTGACCAGCATAGGGTCCGCGGCGAGGGCCTCCGAACTGTCCAGCAGAGTGTTCAGGATCTGGTAGTACCGCGTGGCCGACATGTCGAATAGCTCGCGGATCGCTTGCTCCTTGGCCCCGGCGTACTTCCACCATTGGCGCTCGAAGGCGAGAATCTCCCGGTCCCGACGGGTGAGGCCGTCTCCGTTGGCAGCGTCGCTGCTGAGCTCGGCGGCGTCCGCCTCGGCCGGGGTGGACTTGGCGGCGGAGCCTGCGTCGTCGGCAGCGTTGGCTGCGCGTGGCGCGAGATCCATTCGGCCTCCGGTGTCTGCTGCGATCTCGATCGGATCGGTCGTTCCCTATCACCGGCCGACAATCCAGCGGTGAATGACGCCGATGTAATTCGGCGTGCCTATTGAACCACGACCGACCGGGCGCGAACGGCCGCGGTAGGCGTGTCGAGCCCCGCGATCGCCCACAGCTCACAGCGTGATCCACAGATGGCGGACGACGCCAGTTGGCGGGGTTCGGACCGGGCAATGTCGGGCCTATGCACCTGGTGGATCTCGAGCACGCTGACCGAATGGCGGCGGCGCTGACCCAACACGCGGCCGCGCTGGCTGAGGGGCGCCGGCGCCTTCGCGCGCAGGCCAGCGCGACTCACTGGGACTCGCCGGCCAGCCGGGCCTTCGACTGCTCGCTGGAGGCGCTCTTAGCCGAGCTCACGCACGGCGCGAGCCGGCTGAGCCACAGCGCCGACGTGCTGCGCCAGCACAGCCATAGCGCCGCCAATCGAGCCGCGGAACTGGCGGCCGCCGCGGGCGCGGTCGGCTCGGTTCTCG
>JAOPUY010000477.1 GCA_025963265.1 Frankiales bacterium
CGAGAACCCGAGCCCGCCGCGGGGTGGTGGCGGCGACGTGTCACCAGCGCCGAGGCGGCGCGGATGCCCGTCACGCGCGGCGCCGGCACAGTCGGCTGCTGGCTCTCCGGGTCGTCGGGCGGCGAGCGGCGGCCCGGCGGAGGATCGGACGCAGGAGGCGCGAGCTCCTGGGCGGGCTCGTACCGCGACGGCGTACCAGCGCGCAGCAGGTGAGGATCCGTGTCCTTCAGGCGCTCGGCGAGGCGGCGGAAGAGGTCAGACATCGAGGAGGCGGTCGACGTAGCGCCGGCGCCGGCTCGCCGACAGACGGAGAACCTCGGGCTCAGACCATCCGTATCCGGCGGCGAGCTGGTGGACGTCGTCGAGGAGCTGGGTGCCGGCGGCATGCAGCTCGGCCCAGAAGAACAGCACCGGGTCGAGCACCGGAGTCCAGCGGTGGGCGCAGACGGCGCAGTCCAGCGGCACCCCGACCTCGGCGCCGGGATCGGCGGCCAGGATGGCCTCGCCGACGGCCTCAAGCACCGCGGCGGGCAGATCGAGCGGGGCGATCGCGCCGCTGGCGGCGCTGGCCTGCACAACGCAGCTGGCGATCAGCGAGCGTCGCGCGGCCTCAACGTCGGGCTGCGCGGCGGCGGCCAGCAGCGCCGATCCGTCGGGGGTGCGAGCCTCCACGACGGTGCCGTCGAGCTCGACCCAGACGGGTACGGCGGCGCCCTGCTCACCCGGCTCCAGGCCGATCTCGTCGCGGGAAATCGCCACCGCCAGCGAGGTTGCGCACGCGGGGCAGGCGACCCGGCCCGACAGCTCGTCGCCGAACGTCGCGCAGCGCAGATCCATCACCCACGCGTCCCGGGCGCCGAGGCCGAACCCCTCCAGCGCGTCCGCGCTCAGGTCCGGACGCGCGGCGGCGAGTAGGAGCAGCCCGCGCTCAGCGGAATCCGACGCGGCACCCGCGTCGGTCAACTCGAGAAGCTCGGTCGGAGAGAGCCCGCTGGCGACCCGCACCCGGTGCGCTGCCTAATAGCCGGGCTGAGCCGGCGCAGTCACGGTGGTGTCGCGGTCCCAGCCCTCATGCTCGATGGTCATGCTCGCCAGCGCCACCGCGTTGGCCTCCGAGTCGAGGTCGGGCAGCGCCGTGTACTCGCTCGGCCAGCAGTTGTAGAGGTTGTATCGCAGCACGATGACGCCGGCCTGGTTGTAGAGCTCGATCTGCATCGGCTTGCGGAACCTGGCCATGTTCATCTCGTTGCCGAGCTGCTGGGTGTTGGGGTAGGTCCACATGAGGCTGGCCCACTCCTCGAACGTCGTGTCCGTCGTGATCCCGCGCGACAGGTGCACCGGCTCGTAGTCCGTCTGACCCGGGATCTTGAACGCGCTCTGCGGTTGCCCGCCGGCGTGGAACGAGACGACCTGGGTCTTTCTGGTCAGGCCGCTCACGTGGCTCACCGCCGCCACCGGGTTGCCGTCCCACTTGACCAGGAAGTTGTAGGTCAGGTACGGGTTGACGGGGGTTGTCGTCGCCATGCTGTCTCCCTTAGGTCGCCGGGGTCGACAGGGCGCCGACCTTCACGTTGAGGACGACGAACTCCGCCGGGTCCACCGGCTGGAATCCGATCTGGACGTTGACCACTCCGGCGAGCATGTCCGCCGGCGTGGTCGTGGTGGCGTCGCAGGCGACCGAGAACGCTTGCGCGGCGGTCGCGCCCATGAACGCCCCCGAACCGTAGAGCCCCATCATGAACGGCATGATCTCGGCGACGATCGACGACCAGAGGGTCTCCTCGTTGGGCTCGAACACCGTCCACAGCAGGCTCTGCTGCAGGCTCAGCTCGATGTAGTCGGCCAGCCGCCGCGCGGGCACGTACTTGAACGCGGTGTCGATGAGGTCGCTGCCGGCGAGTGTGCGGCTGCCCCAGGCGACCCGCTGGTAGAGCGGGAACGTGCGCAGGCAGTTGATCCCCAGGCTGTTGAGCTGGCCGTCGACGTCGTCATTGATCGAGACGTCGGCCAGCTGGGTCACCCCGACCAGCGTCGCCGCCACGCCGGCCGGCGCCTTCCACACCCCGCGGCTGACGTCGGTGGAGGCGTAGACCCCGGCGATCGTCCCGCTTGGCGGCACCGCGATCGGCAGGAAGTTGTTGTTCGGATCGGGGATCTCCACCCACGGGTAGTACGCCGCGGCTGCGTAGCTGTTCGGGCCGATGAACTGCGGGGCCCATTGCGCCAGCAGCTTCTGCTGGTCGGCGGGGTTGGCGCCGATGCCCTGCTCGATCTGCAGCCAGGGTGCGGCGCCGCCGAGACGGTCCGGCACGGGCGCCGTGACCGGCGGCGGCGGGTCGACGAGCAGGAAGGCCTGGCGGTCGGTGCAGAACTGCAGCGCGGTGCTGAAGATCGCCGTCTGGTTGCCCAGTTGCAACCAGGCCGCGTCGGGGATGCACATGAGGTTGAAGTGGTTGGGCGCGATCTGGTCGAGCGGCGGGACCGGTGGGGGCCCGGGCTCGGTGCTGTAACCCAGTTCGGTCAACACCGCCTGGGTGAACGTCGTCTCCGACCACGGCGCGTCGGCACCGCCCTCGAGCGGGGCCGAGAGTGCCACCATGACCTGCGCCGACTGGCTGGTGATGGCGATGGCCAGCGCCTGAGGGTCGGTCGGCAGGTTCGAGAGGGTCTCGATGGTGGTAGCGGGGGCAGGGCCGGCCGCGATCGTCAGCTCGAGCCGGCCGGTGTTGTCGGGGTCCGCGGCCAGCGCGGCCTGCCAGCTGTTCTGGGTCTCGCTCTTCGCCAGGGCGGTCAGCTGCGGTCCTCCGGGCAGCATCACCGTCGCCTGCTGGCCCGCGACACCCGTCACGAGGTTCGGGGTGACCCCACCGCCGAACGGCAGCGCGGTTGGTGCCGACTCGGCGGGCGGCACGGGCACCGGCGCCGGAGCCGGTGTAACCGCCGTGGCCCGCAGGAAGCTCGACTTGCTCGAGATGAGGTCGGCCAGGCCGTCCAGCGGCAGGTTGGGCAGGACCTCGACGGTCGTGGGCGGGGTCGTCGCCGGGTCGGTGAGCGTCACGGTGACGTGCGTGGCCGCCTGGCCGGGTGCTGCCCCGGCCGGCGTGAGCGACACCGTCCACCCGTTCATGAAGGAGCCCGGGCTGGCGCCCGTGAAGGTCAGCGCGCCGACCGTCGCCTGGGCCGCGACGTCGTTGCCCGCGAACGGCACCGGGTTGGGGTCCACCGCGAGCGTGGCGCCGGCCACCGCCGAGGCGTTGACGAGCTTCGAGGCCGTCTGGATCGCCGTGGCCACC
>JAOPUY010000508.1 GCA_025963265.1 Frankiales bacterium
GCCGAGAGGTCGGCCGGATCACGCTGGAAAAGCTGGTGCTGGACGGAAGGATCCACCCGCACCGCATCGAGGAGATCTACGAGACGGCCAAGATCGACGTCGAAGAGCTCTGCCTGCGCGCGGCCAAGGACGCCCTGGCCGAGGTCGGCATCACCGACATCGACCCCCGGCTCATCCCGACCATCGGACGGCTGAAGTACCGGACCAGCTACGGCCAGAACGTCCTGGGCCACCTCATCGAGTCGGCGCACATCGCCGGGTTGATGGCCAGCGAGCTCGGCCTGGAGCCGACGCTGTTCAAGCGCTCGGCGTTCCTGCACGACATCGGCAAGGCTCTGACCCACGAGGTCGAGGGCTCCCACGCCATCGTGGGCGCCGAATTGCTGCGCCGGCACGGCGAGAGCGAGGCGGTGGCCCACGCGGTCGAGGCCCACCACAACGAGGTGCAGCCGCGCACGATCGAGGCGGTGCTGACCCAGGCGTCGGACACCTGCTCGGCCGCGCGCCCGGGCGCGCGCCGCGAGTCGCTGGAGACCTACATCAAGCGGCTCGAGCGCATCGAGGCGATAGCGAGCTCCAAGCCCGGCGTGGAGCGAGTCTTCGCGATGCAGGCCGGCCGCGAGGTCCGGGTGATGGTGCAGCCGAACACCGTCGACGACCTGGCGGCTGGGGTGATCGCGCGCGAGGTCGCGAAGGAGATCGAGGACGAGCTGACCTATCCCGGCCAGATCCGGGTCACCGTCGTTCGCGAGACCCGGGCGACCGAGGTCGCACACTGAGGGCAGGTCGAACGCTGAGGGCAGCCAGCTCAGGCCGTATTCTGGTCTCGACATGGACTCCACAGCAGCACGCCCAGACGACGCCGGAGTAGCCGAGCCCCGCACGTATGCGATTCGCACCTACGGGTGCCAGATGAACGTCCACGACTCGGAGCGGCTCGCCGGGTTGCTTGAGCAGGCTGGCTACCGGCGGGCGGCCGACCAGTCCGGCTCCGAGGCCGATCTGATCGTGTTCAACACCTGCGCGGTGCGCGAGAACGCCGACAACAAGCTCTACGGCAACCTCAGCCACCTGGTGCCGGTGAAGAAAGCGCGGCCCGGCAAGCAGATCGCCGTCGGCGGGTGCCTGGCCCAGAAGGACCAGCATCAGGTGCTGGCCAAGTCGCCGATCGTCGACGTGGTCTTCGGCACGCACAACCTGGCCAGTCTGCCGGTGCTGCTCGAACGGGCTCGGCACAACCAGCAAGCCCAGATCGAGATCGCGGACTCGCTGCAGAACTTCCCGTCCGATCTCCCGAGCCGACGGGACTCGGCCTTCTCCGCCTGGGTCTCGATCTCGGTCGGGTGCGACAACACCTGCACCTTCTGCATCGTCCCCAGCCTGCGCGGCACCGAGACCGACCGCCGCCCCGGCGACGTGCTGGCCGAGATCGAGGCGCTGGTGGCCGAGGGCGTCTGCGAGATCACGCTGCTCGGGCAAAACGTCAACTCCTACGGCCGCTCGTTCGGCGACCCGCTCGCGTTCGGAAAGCTGCTGCGCGCCTGCGGCCAAATCGCCGGGCTCGACCGGGTCCGGTTCACCAGCCCGCATCCGCGGGACTTCACCGATGACGTGATCGCCGCGATGGCCGAGACGCCCAACGTGTGCCCGCAGCTGCACATGCCGATGCAGTCCGGCTCAGACGATGTGCTGCGCGCGATGCGGCGCTCTTACCGGAGCGCCCGCTACCTCTCGATCATCGACCGCGTCCGCGCGGCGATGCCGCACGCGGCGATCACCACCGACATCATCGTGGGCTTCCCCGGCGAGACTGAGGCCGACTTCGAGCAGACCCTGCAAGCCGTCGCCCAGGCCCGCTTCGCCAGCGCCTTCACCTTCCAGTACTCGCCGCGGCCGGGCACGCCCGCCGCCACCATGCCGGATCAGGTCCCCAAGGCGGTCCTCCAGCAGCGCTATGAACGGCTCATCGAGCTGCAGGAGCAGATCAGCTGGGATGAGAACAAGCTCCTGGTCGGCACGGACGTCGACGTGCTGGTGAGCACGTTCGAGGGCAAGAAGGACGGCGCCAACGGACGAGTCTCCGGCCGGGCCCGCGACGGCCGGCTGGTGCACGTCGCCACCGCCGGGCACGTCCTCAACCCGGGCGACGTCGTCCGAGCGACGGTCTCCTACGCGGCGCCGCACCATCTGGTCGCCGACGCCGGCATCGTGTCAGTCCGCCCGTGGGCCGGCCGCCCGGCCGACGAACGGCAGACCGCCGGACCAGCTCCCGCCCCGACGACGCGCCTGCTCTCGATCGGGCGACGAGCCGACTGACGGCTTAGCCGCAGGTCGATCGCCTCATCGGCGGGTCGAGCGGGCGGCGACGGCTCACTCGGGGATAAGGGCCCGCCGCGCCGCGACATCCGCCTCGGCCTTGGCGATCCGGGCCGGGTCACCTGAGGCTTGAGCCTTGGCCAGCTTGGTCTCCGCCTCGGCCAGCCGGTCCTTCAAGGCCGACAAGAACGGGTTGGTCTCGACCGCGCTGCGCTTCCAGTCGGCGTCGAGGGAGTCACGAACCCGCTGCTCGGCCGCCCGCATGCGATCCTCAACCCGCCGCATGGCGTCGCGGGGGACGTGCCCAATGCCCTCCATGCGCTCCTGCAGGTCGCGCAGGCTCACCTGGGCCTGCCGCGGATTGGACACGTCGAGCGCGGCCGCCTCGGCGATGATGGCTTCCTTTTCCTTCAAGTTCTGCGACTGCTCGGCGTCCCGCTCGGCGAACACGCCCGAGCGCCGTTCGAAGAAGCCGTCTTGAGCCGCGCGGAATCGCTTCCACAACGCGTCCTCGGTCGAGCGGTTGGCCCGCGGCGCCGTCTTCCACTGCGCCATCAGGCCTTTGAGGGCGTCGGCCGTCTCGCGCCAGTCATCGGACTTAGCCAGCTCCTCCGCCTGCCGAACCAGGTCTTCCTTGACCGACTTGGCCTGCTCGCGCTCGGTGTCCAGATGAGCGAAGTGGCTGCCGCGCCGCTTGCCGAACGCGTCGCGGGCCGCGGCGAAGCGCTTCCACAGAGCCTCGTCCGTCTTGCGGTCGATGCCCTTGATGAGCTTCCACTCCTCGACGATGGCGTGCAGCCGATCGCCGGCGACCTTCCACTGGGTGGCCGATTCGGCGATCTGCTCGGCCTCGACGGCCAGCGCCTCTTTCTGGGCGATCGCCGCGGCCCGGGCGGCGTCGCGGGCCTCGGCCTGCTCGCCCATCTTGGCGTCGGCCGCGGTGATGACCTCGATCAGCTTGCCGTCCAACGACGCGAAGTCGCCGACGCCGGCGGCCGTGGGCAGCGAGGCGTGCAAGGTCATGGCTTGCGACTTGGTGGCTTTGGCGTCACCCGTGCCCGACTCGAGCCGGGCCACGAGCAGGTCGACCTCGGCCTCGAGGTCGGCGAACTTCCGCACGTAGTAGGCCAGTCCCGCGTCGGGATCGCCCGCCTGCCAGGACCCCACTTCGCGTTCGCCGTCCGCGGTGGTGACGTAGACCGTGCCGGTTTCGTCGATGCGACCCCATACCGAACTCATGAAAGCATTAGACACGACGAAGTCCGGTCAGGTGCACCCGGTTAGCCTGTTGCAACGTGACCGACATCGAGCTCGACCCTAGTGATCACCTCGTCGTCGCGATCACCGGCCCCACCGCCACCGGAAAATCCGACCTCGCGGTGACGCTGGCGCAACGCCTGGGCGCCGAGATCGTGAACGCCGACTCGATGCAGCTCTACCGCGGGATGGACATCGGGACCGCGAAGCTGCCGCCGGCCGAGCGGGGCGGGGTGCCCCATCACCTGCTCGACGTGTGGTCGCTGGACAAGTCGGCCGCGGTGGCCGAGTACCAGAGCCTGGCCCGGGCGGCCATCGCCGACATCCACGCCCGCGGCCGGGTGGCCATGCTGGTCGGCGGCTCCGGGCTCTACGTCCGGGGCACCCTGGACCGACTCGACTTCCCCGGCGAGTCGCCGGAGATCCGGGCCCGGCTGCAGGCCGAGCTGACCGCGGCCGGCGCGCCCGCGCTGCACGCCCGGCTAGCCGCGCTGGACCCCGTGGCCGCGTTGGCCATCTTGCCCTCCAACGGCCGTCGGGTGGTCCGCGCGCTCGAGGTCATCGAACTCACCGGCCAGCCGTTCATCGCGACCATGCCCGCCTTCGCCTCGATCTACCACGCGGTGCACCTGGGTCTGGATCGCGGCGACCTGGACGAGCGGGTCGAGCTGCGGGTCCGACGGATGATGGAGCAGGGGCTGCTGGCCGAGGTGGTGAGCCTGCTGCCGTTAGGCCTGCGCGACAGCCCGACGGCGAGCAAGGCGCTGGGCTACCAGCAGCTGCTCGCGGTGACCGACGCGACGGGCGCGGTGGTGGGCGACCTCGAGGAGGCGGTGGCGGCGACCGTGCGCGGCACCCTTCGGTTCGTCCGTCGCCAGCGCTCCTGGTTCCGACGCGACCCGCGAGTCCAGTGGCTGGATGCGGCAAGCCCCGATCTGGTGGAGCGGGCGCTGGCCGCGATACCGCCTAGGCTGATCCCGTGACCTACACCGTCCGCGCGTACAAGGGGCATGGCACCGAGAACGACTTCGTGGTGCTGCCTGACCTGGACGCGGTGCTGTCGCTGTCGCCCTCGCTGGTCCGGGCGCTGTGCGACCGGCACGCCGGCATCGGAGCCGACGGCGTGCTGCGGGTGGTGCGCACCGCCGCGGCGACCGAGCCGGACGTCCGGGCCCAGCAGGGCGAAGCCGAGTACTTCATGGACTATCACAACGCCGACGGCTCGATCGCCGAGATGTGCGGCAACGGCGTGCGGGTGTTCGCGCGCTATCTGCGCCAGGCCGGCCTGATCAGCGGCGACACCGGCGTGGCCACCCGCGGCGGCGTGAAGTCCGTCCGGTTCCTGGGCGCGGAGGCCGACGCCGACGTGAGCGTCGACATGGGCCCCGCGGTGTTCCGCCCAGAGTCGCCGGTCGTCGAGGCCATCGGGCTGCTCGGGGACTATCCGGCGATCGCGGTCGAGCTGCCGAACCCGCACGTCGTGGTCGAGCTTCCCGACGCCGCCACCCTGGCCGGGCTGGACCTGAGCCGACCCCCGCTGGTCAGGCCGCCGCTGCCGGAGGGCCAGAACGTTGAGTTCATCGTCCGGACCGGACCGCAGCAGCTGCTGATGCGAGTGCATGAGCGCGGCGTCGGCGAGACGCGCTCGTGCGGCACCGGCATCTGCGCGGCGGTGGCCGCGGCGGCTCGTGAGCTGGGGCCGCCCGAGGGCGAGTGGCTAGTCGACGTGCCCGGCGGCCGCTGCCGGGTGGCGTGGACCGCGACTGGAAGCGTCATCCTGACCGGCCCGGCCGAGCTGGTGGCCGAGCTGGAGCTGTCTGAAGACTGGCTTTCCTCTCACCGCTGAGCAAAATTATTGGTCATCAGCCGCTCGGGGCTGTCACCATGGATGGCAATGACTGCTGAACACGAACTCCACCCCGACCACGACGGCGTGATCCACCTACACGGCGGCGACCTCGACGCCCACTCCGCCGATCGCGAGCGATCAGCTCAGGACCCCGATTTCACCCTCGGCGAGTACGACCTGTCCGACCGCGCGGCGCTGCGCCGGGTCGCCGGACTCTCCACCGAGCTGCGCGACGTCACCGAGGTCGAGTACCGGCAGCTGCGGCTCGAACGGGTCGTCCTGGTCGGAGTGTGGACCACCGGGAGCCTGACCGACGCCGAGAACTCGATGCGCGAGCTGGCCCGGCTGGCCGAGACGGCCGGCTCGGAGATCCTCGACGGCATCATCCAACGTCGCGACAAGCCGGACACGGCGACCTACATCGGCTCGGGCAAGGCCAAGGAGCTGCGCGACATCGTCCTGGCCACCGGCGCCGACACCGTCATCTGCGACGGCGAGCTCGCGCCCGGCCAGCTCCGTCAGCTGGAGGAGGTCGTCAAGGTCAAGGTGGTCGACCGAACCGCGCTGATCCTCGACATCTTCGCCCAGCACGCCCGCTCCCGCGAGGGCAAGGCCCAGGTCGAGCTGGCCCAGCTGCAGTACCTGGTGCCGCGCCTGCGGGGCTGGGGCGACTCGCTGTCGCGGCAGGTCGGCGGTCGGGCGGCCAACGGCGTCGGAATCGGCGGCCGCGGACCGGGTGAGACGAAGCTCGAGATCGACCGTCGCCGGATCAGCTCGCGGATGTCCAAGCTCCGCAAGGAGATCTCGGGGATGAAGACCGCCCGGGACGTCAAGCGTCAGCGCCGCGGCCACAACGCCATCCCCTCGGTCGTGCTGGCCGGCTACACCAACGCCGGCAAGTCCTCGTTGCTCAACTCGCTCACCCACGCCGGCGTCCTGGTGGAGAACGCCCTCTTCGCGACCCTGGATCCGACCGTGCGGCGGGCTGAGACCGCCGATGGCCGGGTCTTCACCCTCACCGACACGGTCGGCTTCGTCCGGCACCTGCCGACCGAGCTGGTCGAGGCGTTCCGGTCGACGCTGGAGGAGGTCCGCGAGGCGGATCTGATCGTTCACGTCGTCGACGCGGCCGATGAGGACCCGGCCGCCCAGATCAAAGCGGTGCGGGAGGTGCTGGCCGACATCGACGCGCTGGACGTTCCCGAGCAGATCGTCTTCAACAAGGTCGACGCCGCCGATGAGGAGACGCAGCTTCGGCTGCGGAGCCTGGTGCCGACCGCGTTGTTCGTGTCCGCGAAGACCGGGGAGGGCATCGGCGAACTGGCCCGGCTCATCGACTCCCGACTGCCGCGGCCCGAGCAATCCGTTACGGCGCTCATTCCGTATCACAGAGGTGACCTGGTCGCCCGCATCCATTCCGACGGCGAGGTGCTGTCCGAGGATCACACCGGTGACGGCACGCTCATCTCGGCGCGCGTCCGATCCGATCTCGCGGCGGCCCTGCGCGGGTTCGCCACCGTCTAGTCGATCACCGGGCGGCGTCCTCCGGGCGAACCGCGCGTTCACCCGCTCGGCGTAAGCTGGCCGGGTAGTCATCGGAGGTGGCTGGAGCCGAGTTCGCCTCGGTCTCCTCGGCCGGAATCCCTGAACAGGAGTGTCAAGCATGTTGACTGGCTGGGAACGTCCCTCGCACTGGTTGGTGCTGGCCGTCGTCGTCGTAGTGCTCTTCGGCTACAAGAAGCTTCCGGACGCCTCACGCGCGATCGGTCGCTCGTTGCGGATCTTCAAGACCGAGCTCAAAGGCTTGAACGAGGACGACGCGGCGCGCGACACCGCGACCGCCCCCGCCGCTGAGGTCCCGGTGGCCGAACCGACCCCGCCGGTCTTCCAGCCGCCCGTAGCCCAGCCCGCACCGGTCGCCCAGACTCCGCCGGCCGCGCCGGTCGTCCAGGCCGCACCCGTTGTCCAGCCTGCGCCCGTTGTTCAGCCTGCGCCCGTGGTCCAGCCGGCGCCCGTCGTGCCCTCGCTGCTCTTGCAGCAGCCGGCCCAGCTCGTCGACAACCCGGCTCCGGCCGCGCAGGGCTCGGCCCAGCAGCCGTTTAGCAGCTAAGCCCCAGATCTGACAAGACGAGGCCCCCACCGTCGCGGTGGGGGCCTCGTCTTAGTTCGGTCGGCTTACGTTCGATCG
>JAOPUY010000527.1 GCA_025963265.1 Frankiales bacterium
TCTGCGCCGCCCTGACCGGGTGAACCGATGTCAGGGTTGGGCGGTTCCTTTGCTAGGGTTACCGGCGCGCCGGACGTCCCTCACGGGATGCTCCAGCACCACTCGTCCGGGTGGCGGAATAGGCAGACGCGCTAGCTTGAGGTGCTAGTGCCCTTTATTGGGCATGGGGGTTCAAGTCCCCCCTCGGACACCAAGGGAGCTCCCAGAATACGGGGGCTCTTTTGCTTTGGCCTTGCTCGGCCCCAAACTGACGATACGGTTGCGCCGCCAAACGGAGCGTTGACCGAGCCAGTCGCCGGCGCGCAGGTCCGACGGAGTGCGATCACTCATTCAGGTGCGCGGCAGCCTGACCCATCCACCTGGGGTCGACTGAACCCAGGATGCGGCGTTATAGGGCAATGCGTCAGTTGCGCTAGCCAGCTTCGGCAGCCGGAGGTCGGCCCGCAGGATGAGCCGAGACGCCCTGGGCTTGATGGCGCGTCGGACCTACAATTTCCCTATCTCAACGCCCAAATCGCTTGAATCAGCGCGCACTACCTGTCTGCAGGAGGAGTACGCCAGCGACCTCGACCGCGAACGGACAAGACGCGAAGGCGCAAGAGCAGTCGAACCGAATCCGAAAGGGTGAGTGCCGTGACCAGCATCCAAGGGCCACTGACCGACATCGACCTCGCGACGACCCGCAAACTCGCCGCGCAACTGCGAGTGGACTCGATCCGCTCGAGCACCTCCGCCGGCTCCGGGCATCCGACCTCGAGCATGTCCGCCGCCGACATCCTCGCCGTGCTGGTCGCCCGGCACCTGCGCTATGACTGGGACACCCCCCACGCCGACGACAACGATCACCTGATCTTCTCCAAGGGCCATGCCTCCCCGCTGCTGTACTCGGTCTACAAGGCGGTGGGCGTCGTCTCCGACCAAGAGCTGATGACCGAGTACCGGCGCTTTGGCCGTCGCTTGCAGGGACACCCCACTCCAGTGCTGCCCTGGGTCGATGTCGCGACCGGGTCACTGGGCCAGGGGCTGCCTGACGCGGTCGGGGTCGCGCTGGCGGGTAAGTACCTCGACCACCTGCCCTATCGGGTCTGGGTGCTGTGCGGCGACAGCGAGATGGCCGAAGGATCGATCTGGGAGGCGCTGGACAAGGCCGCCTATTACCAGCTGGCCAACCTCGTAGCCATCGTCGACGTCAACCGCCTCGGCCAACGCGGGCCGACCGAACTTGGCTGGGACCTGGACGCCTATGCCCGGCGCGCGGCTGCATTCGGCGCTCGAGTGCTCACGATCGACGGCCATGACCTCGACGAGATCGACGCAGCATTGAGCACCGCGGCCGACGGATCCGGCTCTCAGCCCACCGTGATCCTCGCCCGCACGATCAAGGGCCGCGGCTTCTCCGAGGTCGAGGACCACGAAGGTTGGCATGGCAAGCCATTTCCACCGGACATGGCCGAGCGGGCCATCACCGAGCTCGGTGGTGAGAGCAACCTCGTGGTGCGCGGGCCGTTGCCGACGAGCGAAAGCCCATCCAGGCCAGCGTTACCGAGCGATCAGCCGACGTGGCCGAGCTACTCGGTGGGAGAGGAGGTCGCTACTAGCAAGGCCTACGGCGACGCGCTGCTTGCGCTGGGAGGCCGGAATCCGCGGGTGGACGCCCTAGACGGCGAGGTCAGCAACTCCACCCACGCCGACGAGTTCGCCAAGGCCTACCCGGACCGTTACTTCGAGATGTTCATCGCCGAGCAGCAACTCATCGCCTCATCCGTGGGGCTCAGTGTTCGCCACTACATTCCGTTCGCCTCGACGTTCGCGGCCTTCCTCAGCCGCGCCTACGACTTCATCCGGATGGCGGCGATCTCTCAGGCCAACCTTCGGCTAGTCGGCTCGCACGCGGGCGTCGAGATCGGCGCGGACGGACCGTCCCAGATGGCCCTGGAGGACCTGGCCATGATGCGGGCCGTCCAAGGCTCCACCGTGCTCTACCCGAGCGACGGACGCAGCGCCGTCGCCCTCGTGCAGGCGATGGCCGAGCGGCCCGGCATCAGCTACCTACGAACCACCCGGGGCGCCTACGCGGTGCGGTACGACGACTCCGAGGAATTTCCCATCGGCGGATCCAAGGTGCTGCGCTCCTCCGCCGACGATGCGGTGACGCTGATCGGCGCCGGAGTCACGTTGCACCAGTGCCTGGCAGCGGCGGACACGCTGGCTCAGGACGGCATTCCAGCGCGGGTCATCGACCTGTACTCGGTCAAGCCGATCGACACGGCGACGCTGCAGACCGCAGTCACCGCCACGCGCGGCCGGCTGGTTGTCGCCGAAGACCACCACCCAGAAGGCGGCCTGGGTTCGGCGGTAGCCGATGCGCTCTTGGCCGAAGGCACCCAGGACCTGCAGCTGATCCACCTGAGCGTCCGCGAACTCCCCGGGTCCGGAACACCCGCCGAATTGTTGGGGGCAGCGGGCATCGACGCCCAGCACATCGCGTCGGCGGCTCGCGCGCTGCTGAAGAGTTGACGGCCGGACGCGGCGCCAACTCGCGCCGAGCGAGACAAGTCTCCGTTGGGATAACCATCGGGTTCCGATGCGCGAAAGCAATTCCAAATGCAGGGATTTCGCGTCTCTAGGTCTTTGTTGGCATTTGCTGGACGCGGGCTTCTGATCACTTCCGGCGCGTCGCCGCAAATCCCAGCTCCCGTAACGGTAACCCCCTGCGTATCACCGAATGCATAGCGTGGTCATTTCGACGTTGCCTTTACATTCTGTGAGCGCGATGAGTGCTTTACTGGCGATGCGGGGACGAGCCGTCTTCGATTCATTAGTTGAGCAGCGACCAAGTCGATCTTGTTAGCAAGATCTTGTTAGCAGAAGCAGGACGCTTTTACGGGGCGAGGCGTCTTGCTAGGTAAAGGGCGTTAATGCCGATGCCTGGCCCTGATGACTAGTTTTTGGAGTTCATTATGGGCCGACACTCCTCGCGTGATCACCGACGTCCAGTTATGGGGGCCGACCGGAGTCGACCCGTTAGCTGGTCGGCGGGCTCCCGGTTCAGCCATGGCAAGTCCAGCCGGCGTCGGGTTCTGGCCGGCTTGCTCGCCGCGGTTCTGGGCGCGAGCGGGTTAGCGGCAGTCGTCACGTTCACCGCGACCACTGCGTCGGCCGACGTGACGACCAACTCAGCCGATAACTTGCGCACCGGCTGGTACGGCAATCAACCCAAGCTCAGCCCGGCGGCCGTCACGGCCGCCGATTTCGGGCAGCTCGGATCAATGCCGGTGGACGGTCAGGTTTATGGCCAACCGTTGATTTCAAACAACGTGCTCTTGGCTAACACTGAGTTGAACAACATCTACGGGTTCGACGCGACCACCCGGGCGCTGAAGTGGACCCGAAATCTCGGCACCCCGTTCAACGCCCAGAGCGCGTTGAGCTGCGGTGACATCAAACCGCAGGTGGGGATCACCTCGACCGCGGTGGTGGATTCCTCGACCGGCACTGAATACCTGATGAGCAAGGTCAGTTCGCCAAGCGTCGCCCTGTTCCTGCACGCGGTCGACATCACGACCGGGGCCGAGCGGCCCGGTTGGCCCGTCCAGATCCAGGGCAAGGCCGACAACGATTCGACCCTCACCTTTAACGCGACGAATGAGTTGCAGCGCCCGGGCCTGCTGCTGATGAACGGCGTCGTGTACGCCGGGTTCAGCGGCCATTGCGACAAGAAGCCGTACCAAGGTTGGGTGACCGGAGTGTCCACCGCCACCCACACGATCACCGCGATGTGGAGTGACGAGGTGGCGCCGGGCCCCGTCGGCACTGACGGCCCGGGCGGCGGGATCTGGCAGTCGGGCGCGGGTTTGGTCTCCGATGCCAGCGGCGACATCCTCATCAGCACCGGCAATGGCACTCCGCCGCCGACCGGTCCGGCCACGGTCGGCCAGTCGACGTTGGGTCAGACGCTGACTCGGCTCCGCGTCCAGCCGGACGGCACGCTGAAGGCGGTCGACTACTTCGCGCCCTACGATGCCGCGAGTCTGAATGACAGCGATTCCGACGTCGGCTCGGGCGGTCCGGTCGTCCTTCCCTCGCAGTATTTCGGCACGGCGAAATATCCGCGGCTGGCCGTGCTCATCGGAAAGCAGAGCTACATCTGGCTGATGGACGCGACCAACCTCGGTGGCGTCGGGCAGGGCCCGAACGGCGGGGACAACGTGATCCAGCGGATCGGCAAGCTGGCCGGCGGGGTGCGCGGCAAGCCTGGGGTCTGGCCCGGTGACGGTGGTTACGTCTACATCGCCACCTCCCAATCCGGCGCCGGTTCCGGACGACTGCTGGCCTACAAGTACGGCGTCGACGGAAACGGCAATCCCTCGCTCACCAATACCGGCAAGTCCGTCGATGCCTTCGGATTCGGCTCCGGGTCGCCGGTGATCACCTCGGACGGGACGGCCTCCGGGTCGGCGCTGGTGTGGGTGGTGCGGTTCGCGCCGACCTACGATTCGAACCAGGCCGGCGCCGGCGCGGTGCTCGATGTCTACAACGCGATACCGGGCAGTGGCTCGGTCAACGCCGGGAACATGACCCCGATCAAGAGTTTCCCCTTGGGCCAAGGCACCAAGTTCAGCGTGACGGCGGTCGACAACGGCCACGTGTTCGTCGGCACCAGCGACGGCCGAGTTCTCGAGTTCGGCTCGCCGGTCACCGCGGCGTTAGCCGGCGATCCGGTGTCGTTCCCCACGACCACCCAGGGCGCCGGGGGCACGCAGATCGCCACCGTCACCGCTCAGCAGACGGTCACGGTCAACAGCGTGAGCATCAACAACACCCAGTTCAGCGTCGGCGCGGCGACCCCGGCGCTGCCGGTCACGTTGACCGCCGGACAGACGCTGAGCGTCCCGGTCAATTTCTCGCCCACCCAGGACGGCCAGATCCTGGCTACCCTCAGCTTCGGCACCAGCGCCGGGGCCGTGCCGATATCGGTCAGCGGAACGGGCCAGACGACCGCGCCGAAACTCATCCAGGGCTCCTGCTGCGTCAGCTTCGGCGGGGTGGTAGCCGGCGGACCGTCGGCGACTGACACCGTGACGTTCTCCAACGGCGGCTCGCAAGATCTCATCATCAACGGCTACGACCTGCCGACGGCGCCGTTCACCGTGTCGGGCCTCCCGGCGGTCGGCACCCACCTGGCCAGCGGTCAGAGCGTCACTGTCACATTCACCTTCGCGCCCACCGACTCCGGCGTGTTCGCCGACCAGTTCCTGATACATACCAACGATCCGACCGCCGACTACCAGGACGGGATCGACGGAAGTCCCAACGCGGGCGGGGTGGCGTTGTCCGGCTCGGCCGGCACCCAGGGCGTCCTGCGGATCGTCCCGACCAGCCTCAACTTCGGCGACGTTCCGGTCGGCACCACCGCGATCCAGCCGTTCACGCTCACCAACACCGGCGGCACCGACCTGAACATCAACATCTCCAAGGACCCGGGCGGCCTCAACGGCTTCAGCGCCGCCTCGAATCTGGTCGAGGGCACCGTTATCCCGGCCGGCCAAACGGTGACCGAGCAGGTCGCCTTCACCCCAACCACGACCGGACCACTCACTGCCGACTGGGCTATCTCCGGCGACGACGAGGGCGGACGTCAGGACGTCAACCTGATCGGCAACGGCGTTCCGACAACGGCCTTGCCGACCTTGTCGGTCGGCGACCTCGACGTCAACCGACCCGCGACCGGCACGGTCACCGCCCAGGTGCCGGTTCGGCTCAGCGCCCCATCCACCTCTCCCGTCACGGTGAACTACACGACCAAGGACGGATCGGCGACCACGGCCGGCGGCGATTACACCGCGACCAGCGGCACGCTCACCTTCCCGGCCGGCAGCACGGCCCAGACGATTCCGGTCACCATCAACGGGGCCGACCCGGCTCCCAGCGGCAAGACCATGACCGTGCTCCTGAGCG
>JAOPUY010000544.1 GCA_025963265.1 Frankiales bacterium
CGGGCAAAAATCGTCATCGACGTCGCCTCCGACACACTGCTCGGCGCGACGTTCGTCGGGCCGGAGGTGTCCGACCTCGTCCACGCCGCGACCATCGCGATCGTCGGGCGGGTGACGCTGGAGACGCTCTGGCACGCGGTCCCGTCCTACCCGACGCCGAGTGAGATCTGGTTGCGGCTGCTCGAGGCCCGAAACAACCCGAGCTGAGCCTTTCGGCGCGTTGGCCGCACCGCTACGCTCGATTCATGAGCACTCATGATTTCGAAGTAGCTACTGCCGATGGCGCCACTAAGCCGCTGAGTGATTACGCGGGCAAGGTGCTGCTGATCGTCAACGTCGCCAGCAAGTGCGGCCTGACTCCCCAATACGAGGGCTTGGAAGCCCTCTACCGCGACGACAAGGACAAGGGTCTGGAGATCCTCGGCTTCCCGTGCAACCAGTTCGGCGGCCAGGAGCCGGGAACGGCCGAGGAGATCGCCGACTTCTGCTCGACGAACTTCGACGTCAGCTTTCCGATTTTCAGCAAGGTCGAGGTGAACGGCCCGGACGCCGCGCCGTTGTTCAGCTACCTCCGCAGCGAGGCGCCGGGCGATTTCGGCCCGGAGAGCGGCTTCTTGTACGACCACATCAAGAAGAGCCGGCCGGAGGCCATCGGCACGGACGAGATCAAGTGGAACTTCACCAAGTTCCTCATCGGCCGCGACGGCGAGGTCATCCGCCGCTTCGAGCCGAACGTGACGCCGGAGGAGATCGGCAAGGAACTGGAAAGCGTCCTCAGCTGACTGCCGTTCTCAGCTGACTGCTTTTCTCAGGGGACGGCCGTCGATTGCGACGGCCGTCCCGTTTGAGTTGCGCTGGTGCTCGGCCGCGGCTCGTCGCACGGCTTGTTTCACCCACGACTGGTAGTCGCGCCCCAACTCGGTGCGCCCCTGGAACGCCGCTAGATATCGCGCGTGCAGCGCCGGGTCGTGCGCGGACAGCCAGTCGAGGAAATGCGTCCGACTCGGGCCCCGCAGGTACAAGGCCCGCGAGCCGAGGACGGTGCCGCCGGCCTCGAGGATCGCGGCGACCGTCTCACTCAACTGCGCCCGGCGATCGGACAGGCCGGGGAGCACCGGTGCGACGAGCGCTCCGGTTCGGATACCGGCGGCGGCCATCTCGGCCATGGCCTCGAGCCGACGTCGCGGGTGCGGAGTCCCCGGTTCGGTCGCCCGCCAGACGTCGGTGTCGAGCGTGCCGATGGAGAAGTTCACCCGGACGTCCACCTGGGCGGCCGCCTCGGCCAGCACGTCGAGATCGCGCCGAACGAGGGCCGATTTCGTCAGGATGGAAAAGGGCGTTCCCGATTCGGCCAGCGCCGTGATGATGCCGCGAGTGAGCCGGTACTTGCCCTCGGCCCGCTGATACGGGTCGGTGTTGGTGCCCATCGCGACGTGCTCATGGGCCCAGCTCGGGTCGGCCAGCTCGACGCGCAGCCGCTCGATGGCGTTGATCTTGACGACGATCTTGCGGTCGAAGTCCTCGCCCGCGTTCAGGCCCAAGTACTCATGCGTCGGCCGGGCGAAGCAGTAGGTGCAGGCGTGGCTGCAGCCACGGTAGGCGTTGATGGTCCAGCGGAACGGCATCGCCGAGGACGGCGGCATCGGGTTGAGGATCGTGCGGGACGCCACGGCTAGAAACTCGAGCCCGGACAGTCGCCCGGTGCCCTGCTCCGGGCCGACCAGGCCGCGCACGTCGAAGAGCGAGCCCTGCTCGTCGTCGGGGTCGTCCGCCAGCTTCCACCGCATAGCCTATTAGAACACATGTACGAATACTTAGCCGCCCGCGCTGAGTCACGGCCAACTCAGTCGACGGCGATCAGCTCCGCGCTGAGCAGCACGCCGGCGCTGATCTCCAAGCGACCCAGGGTCGGGTGGGGCTGGCGGCGCTTCTCGGTCGGCGAGCCCGGGTTGAAGTGCCGTTGCCCCTGATGCACCTGGTTCCAGGGGATGTGGGAATGCCCGAACACGACGAGGTCGGCATCGGGAAAGCGGCGTTTGAGCCGCGGGCCGCGACCGAGCGACGGGCCGCTGTCGTGGACCATCGCCACGGCCAGGCCGCCCAAGTCCAACTCCAGCGTCTCGCCCGCGCCCCACGCCTGCACGTCCGGGCCATCGTTGTTGCCCAGCACGACGTGCACCGGCGCCCACGCCGACAGCTCGTCCAGCACGGACGGAAGGCAGACGTCGCCTGCGTGCAGAATCGCGTCCGCCCCCTCGAGCTGGGCGGCCACCGCCGGCGGGCAGGCCTTCCAATAACGCGGCGCATGGGTGTCGGACAACACGATCACCTTCATCCGCCCACCCGCATCCGACCACTCTGCCACCCCGCCTGCGGCTGGCCTACGCTCAGCCAGGTGAAGGTGCGCATCGGTCTCGGAGTGTCCGTCTCCTCGCCAGCCGAGTTCGAACCGGTGCTGGCCGGAATCGAGGAGAACAGCTTCGACTCGCTCTGGCTGCCCGAGTTGCTGAGCGGCGCGACCCTCGACCCGATGGTCGCGCTCAGCTGGGCCGGCGCTCGGCATCCGCGGCTCAAGCTCGGCACCACGATGCTGCTTCCCGGCCGCAACATCATCCGGCTGGCCAAGCAGCTGGCCAGCCTGGACTCGCTGTCGGCCGGTCGATTACTGGTCACCTTCGTCTCGGGGATCAACCGCGGCGTCGAGGCGGACGTCATCGGGGTGCCGCTGCGCGAACGACGGCCCGCGATCGAGGAGGGTCTGCCCTTGCTGCGGGAACTGCTCGGCGGCGGCCGCGTCACCCACGAAGGCCGCCTCGGCTCGTTCGCCCACTTCCAGCTCTCGCCGCTGCCGGTGCAGCAGCCGCTGGAGTTCTGGACCGGCGGCTCAGCGGCCAAGTCACTGCAGCTCTGCGGCGAACTGGCCGATGGCTGGCTGCCCTCGCTGATCAGCCCGGCTCAGGCCGCGGCCGGTCGAGCCACCGTCGAGGCCGCGGCCGCGGCCGCCGGTCGCGCCATCGACCCGGAGCATTTCGGGGTCAGCATCGGCTACAGCCAGCAACCGCTCGACGCCGAGGCCCTCGCCCGGTTCGCCGCCCGCGCGCCCGGCGTGGACCCGCGGAGCCTGGCGCCAGTCGGGTTCGGCGCCCTGCGCCAGCTGCTCACCGAGTTCATCGACGTCGGCTTCTCCAAGTTCGTCGTCCGACCGATGGCCCAGCCGACGTCCGGGTCGAGCACATCGCCGGACGGAGCGCGCGAGTTCTGGTCCCGCGAGCTGGCCAGCCTGGCCGACGCCGTCCTCGACCTGCAGACCTAGCTCGCCCGCCGGCCGGCCGCGCACGAGCCGGCAACCGTCGCATCGCCGGCTCACAGCCAGCTCGCAGGAACGACCCAACTGCGGTGCCCAGGCTGAGTTATGAGCACCATGAACCGCCTGCGCCGTCGGGGCCTCGCCCTGTGGTCCGTGCTGGCCGCCGCGGCCGCGGCGCTGACGGCGGCAGCCGGAGCCGGATTCGGCCTGTCCTTCACCGAGCTGACCGAGCGCTCCGCTCGCCCGCCCGCCCCCCGCCGAGTCGTGCACCACCGAGTCGCGCGCCACCCGCTCACGCACTGACCGCGCGGCGCCCAGTTTCGCTTGCGGCTGCTTCTCTTCCATCGGCGAGTCGGGCGGTGGTAAACATAAGTCCCTGCTGTGTGACGCCGACCGTCGAATGAGACTCTGTGCCCGAAAGTCCCCTGGTACGCCCGGCCTCGCCCCGGATGATGGTCGTCACGCTGGCCTCCTGCGGCATCGTCGTCGCGATCATGCAGACGCTGATCGCGCCGTTGCTGCCCTCGCTGCCCCGCCTGGCCCACACCGACCTCAGCACGGCCAGCTGGATGGTCACGGCCACCCTGATCACCGGCTGCGTGGCCAACCCGGTCTTCGGTCGGATCGGCGACATGTACGGCAAACGCCGGATGATCATCGTGTCCTTGGCCTCGATGACCATTGGGTCGCTCATGTGCAGCTTCACCTCCGACATCGGGCTGCTCATCGCCGGGCGCGCCTTTCAAGGGGCGGCCTTGGCGCTGATCCCACTCGGGATCAGCATCATCCGCGACGAGCTGCCGCCCGAGCGCGTGCCGGGGGCAGTGGCCGTCGTCAGCGGCACCCTGGGCACCGGCGCCGCCATCGGCTTCCCGTTGGCGGCCGCCCTGGTCGAATACTCCAACTGGCACACGATGTTCTGGGTCGCGGCCGTGGTCGGCGTCATCGACATCGCGATGGTGCTGCGCTACGTCCCGGAGTCGCCCAACCGCACGGCCGGCCGGTTCGACATCTCGGGCGCGGTCGGGCTGAGCGTCGCCTTGGTGAGCTTGCTGGTCGGCGTGGAGAAGGGCTCGGAGTGGGGTTGGACCTCACCCAAGACGCTCTTGTGCTTCGCACTGGCCGTGGGGGTGAGCCTGGCCTGGGGGCGCTGGGAGATGCGCTTTCGCACACCGCTGGTCGATCTTCGCGTCTCCGCCCAACCCGCCGTGCTGCTCACCAACCTGGCCGCGACGTTGATCGGCTTCTCCTTCTACGCCAACGCCTTGTCGACGGCACAGCTCGTGCAAGAGCCAGCCTCGACCGGCTACGGCCTGGGCGAGCGCGTGGTGGTGGCCGGGCTCTGCATCCTTCCCGGCGGTCTGCTCCAAGCTGGCCTAGCCGGGGTGGTGGCCCGGATGGTCCGCGGGTGCGGGCCA
>JAOPUY010000062.1 GCA_025963265.1 Frankiales bacterium
CAATCGCCTTGATGCCGATGAACGGAATGATGATGCCGCCGACGCCGTAGATCAACAGGTTGCGGCTGAGCAGCGCGCCGGCGCCGATCGGGCGGTAGGCGACGCCGCGCAGCGCCAGCGGGATCAGCACGACGATGATGATCGCGTTGAAGATCACCGCTGACAGGATCGCGGACTGCGGACTGTGTAGCCGCATGACGTTGATCGACGCCAATCCTGGGAACAGCGCCACGAACATGGCCGGGATGATCGCGAAGTACTTGGCGATGTCGTTGGCGATCGAGAAGGTGCTCAAGGCACCGCGGGTGATCAACAGCTGCTTGCCGATCTCGACGATCTCGATCAACTTGGTGGGATCGGAGTCCAGATCCACCATGTTGCCGGCCTCTTTGGCCGCGCTGGTGCCGCTGTTCATCGCCACCCCGACGTCGGCCTGAGCCAAGGCCGGGGCGTCGTTGGTGCCGTCGCCGGTCATCGCGACCAGCTTGCCGCCTTCCTGCTCGCGCTTGATCAGGGCCATCTTGTCCTCAGGCGTGGCCTCGGCCAGGAAGTCGTCCACCCCGGCCTCAGCCGCGATGGCGCGGGCGGTCATCGGGTTGTCGCCCGTGATCATCACCGTCCGGATGCCCATCCGGCGGAGTTCGGCGAAGCGCTCGGACATGCCTTGCTTGACCACGTCCTTGAGGTGGATCACGCCGAGCACCCGCGCGCCCTGTCCAGCCACTCGCTCCGCGACCACCAACGGGGTGCCGCCGGAGGCGCTGATGCCGTCGACGATATCCCCCATTTGGAAAGGGACATCGCCCTGGTTGTCGCGGACCCAGTTGGCCACCGAGCCGGCCGCGCCCTTGCGGACCTCGCGGGCCGGGGCGCCGCCGAGCGCGGTCAGGTCGACCCCGCTCATCCGGGTCTGGGCGGTGAACGGCACGAACGTGGCGTGGGTGAGCTCACCGGTGGCCCGTTCCCGTAGCCCGTACTCGTTTTTCGCCAGCACCACGATCGAGCGGCCCTCCGGCGTCTCGTCGGCCAGCGAAGACAGCTGGGCCGCGTCGGCCAACTCCGGCAGGCTTATCTCACCGACCGGCAGGAACTCACTGGCCTGCCGGTTGCCCAGGGTGATGGTCCCGGTCTTGTCCAGCAGCAAGGTGTTCACGTCGCCGGCCGCCTCGACTGCTCGCCCGCTCATGGCCAGCACGTTGCGTTGCACGAGCCGGTCCATGCCGGCGATGCCGATCGGCGAGAGCAGCGCGCCGATGGTTGTCGGGATCAGGCAGACCAGCAGTGAGACCAGCACGATGCCAGTCAGGCCGTTCTGGTCCAAAGCCGACGTGTTGGGTATCCCGGGATGATTGGCATTGCCGAAGATCGCCAGCGGCTGCAGCGTCACCGTCGCCAGCAGGAAGATGATCGTCAGCGAGGCGAGCAGGATGTTCAGCGCGATCTCGTTCGGGGTCTTCTGCCGGCTGGCGCCCTCGACCAGGGCGATCATCCGGTCGATGAAGCTTTCACCGGGCTTTTGGGTTATCTCGATGACGATCCGGTCGGAGAGGACTTTGGTGCCGCCGGTGACCGAGTTGCGATCACCGCCGCTCTCGCGGATGACCGGGGCACTCTCGCCGGTGATGGCGCTCTCGTCCACGCTGGCCACGCCGTCGATGACGTCGCCGTCGCCCGGGATGACGTCCCCGGCCTCGCAGACGACCCAGTCGCCTTGTTGCAGCTCGGGGGCGGGCACGAGTTGCTCGGCCCCGGTGAAGCCGGCTTTGCCTTCTCGATTATTCAGCTTGCGGGCCATCGTGTCGGTCTTGGCGCGCCGCAGCGACTCCGCCTGGGCTTTGCCGCGACCCTCAGCCACCGCCTCGGCCAAGTTGGCGAAGATGGTCGTGAGCCAGAGCCAGACCACGATCAACCAGGCGAAGGTCGAGGGCTTGGCGATCGCCTCGACGGTCGTGAAGACCGCGCCGATCTCGACGATGAACATCACGGGGTTCTTGTAGAGCGTGCGCGGGTCGAGCTTGGCCGCGGCGTCCGGCAGCGATTTCCAGAGCATCGCCGGATCCAGCAGGCCGCCCTGAATGCGACGCGAGGCCGACGGCTGGGCGGGTTGACTCGGAACGCCCGCGGGCGGTTCGAGATCAGTCATGGTCATGAGTGCAGTCCTTCGGCGAGCGGGCCCAATGCCAGGGCCGGGAAGTACGTGAGTCCGACGACGATCAGCGAGACGCCGGTGAGCAACCCGACGAACAGCAGCTTGTGCGTCGGTAGGGTGCCGTCCGAGGCGGGAGTGGGCTTCTGGCGCGCCAGCGACCCGGCGAGCCCGAGCACGAACACGATCGGCAGGACCCGGCCTAGCAGCATGGCGACTCCCAGCGCGCTGTTGTACCAGTTCGTGTTAACCGAGATCCCGGCGAAGGCGCTGCCGTTGTTGTTGGCCGCCGAGGTGAACGCGTAGAGCACCTCCGACAGCCCATGGGGTCCGGAGTTGAGCATCGAGGCCCGTTCACCGGGCAAGGCCATCGCCAACGCCGTGCCGACCAAGGCGATGGCCGGAGTGGTCAGGATGTACAGGGAGGCGAACTTGATCTCTCGGCCCCCGAGTTTCTTGCCGAGGTACTCCGGTGTTCGCCCGACCATGAGGCCGGCGATGAAGACCGACAGGACGGCCAGCACGAGCATTCCGTACAACCCGGATCCGGTGCCCCCGGGGGCGATCTCGCCCAGCATCATGTTCAGCAGCAGGGTCGCCCCGGCCAAGCTGGTGTAGCTGTCGTGAAAGCTGTCGACGGCGCCCGTCGAGGTGACGGTGGTCGCGGTGGCGAAAGCGGCCGAGTCCGGCACGCCGAACCTGGCCTCAGTCCCCTCGGTGGCCGCGCCGACCGCCGTCGGCACGGTGCCGTGGTGGGCGTCCTGAGCAGCGGTGTTAAGACCGAGGCTGAGGACGGCGAGCAAGGCCATGACCGCGACGATCGCGTAGCCCTGCCGCTTGTCGCCGACCATGCGGCCGAAGGTCCGGGGCAGTGAGAAGGAGATGGCGAGCATCAAGAAGATCTCGAGCCAGTTCGTCCAGGTCGTCGGATTTTCAAACGGGTGAGCCGAGTTCACGTTGTAGAAGCCGCCGCCGTTGGTGCCGAGTTCCTTGATGACCTCCTGGCTGGCCACCGGTCCGCCGGTGATCGTCTGCGAGCCGCCGGTCAAGGTGGTGACGTCGGCGTAGTGGTGCAGGTTCTGCACCATGCCAGCGCCGACAAAGACGATCGCGAACACGATTGACACCGGCAGCAGCACGCGGAAGCAAATGCGGGTGAGGTCGACCCAGAAGTTCCCGAGCCGCTCGGTCTTATTGCGGGCGAAGCCGCGGACCAAGGCGATGGCCACCGCGATGCCGACCGCGGCCGAGACGAAGTTCTGCACGGCCAGACCGACCATTTGCACGACATAGCCGAGGGCGTTCTCGCCGGAGTAACTCTGCCAGTTGGTGTTAGTGACGAAGCTGGCCGCGGTGTTCCAGGACTGGGCCGCCGACATTCCCGGGACCGCGTAGGGGGGCCACAGGTGTTGTTGGATGCGCAAGAAGACGTAGAGGAAGATCACCGACACGACGCTGAAGGCCAGCACCGAGCGGAGGTAGCGCGACCAGGACTGGTCGGCTTGCTCGTCGATGCCGCCCGCGCGGTAGACGATTTTCTCGGCTCGCAAGTGTTTGGCGCCGGTGAGAACTCGGGCTATGTAGTCACCGAGCGGCTTGTGCACTAAGGCCAAAGCGATGATGAGGGTGCCGACGAAGATTATGCCGGCCCAGGTGCTGGACATCAGAATTTCTCCGGGAAGATCAACGCGACGACGAGGTAGCCGACCAGCAGGACCGAGAGCACGAGGCCGACGAGATTAACCGCGCTCATAGCTTCTCCGCCCCCTTCGCGGCCAGGGCCAGCAAAGCGAAGCTGCCGAGGGTGATCAGAATGAAAACGACGTCAGACACGATGACTCCCTTTTCGGGACTGCGGCGGATGTCCCGTTCCGGCATCAGCTGCCGACTGCCAGCTGAGCAAATGAAGTAGATGCCCATCTGATCGCACCAAGAAGCCACGATGCGACATCCTCACGGGTTCCTCACGAGGAACGCTCACGATCCACACGACTCACATTCGTGCCTGCGATCTTAGTCTCAGACCGGCCGAGTAGCGCCCGGCGATAATCACGCAGCGCTCCGGGCGTCCGCTACAGCCAGCGGCGACGCCGGAAGAGGAAGAACAGCGTCACCGAGGTCGCGAGCATGAGTGCGATCGCCAGCGGATAGCCGACGACCCAATGCAGCTCGGGCATGTGGTCGAAGTTCATGCCGTAGATCGTGCCGACTAACGTCGGCGCGAACAGAATGGCCGCCCAGGCCGAAATCCTTTTCACCTCCTCGTTCTGGGCCAGGCTGGACTCGGTCAGGAAACGCATCTCGTCATTCTGCCGCTGGGCGACCAGGGTGGATTGCACCGTCAACGCGTTCTGGAGCAGGACTCGGAATGAGTCGGCCCGTTCGACAACCCGGATGGCGTGGTCCTGCACGTCGCGAAGGTTTCGTCGAAGCTCCAACTCGATCTCGTATTTGTCGAAGCCGGACTCCAGGCGGCCCAGCATGTCCAGCAGCGGCCTGGTTGCGCGTTGAAACTCGATGACCTCACGCGACAGCTCGTAGATGCGCCTGGACACAGCCGGATCGCCCTGGAAAAGTTGGTCCTCGATCTCGTCGATGTCGTTCTCTAGGCCAGCGACGACCGGCGCGTACTCGTCGACGACCTCGTCCAAGATCGCGTACAGAATGGCCTCGGGCCCGAGGCGGAGCAGGGCCGGGTTCTCCTCCAGGCGGCGTCGAACTTTGCCCAGGTCGGGCGACTCCGCGTGTCGGATAGTGACGACGAAATCCTTGCCGGTGAAGACGTGCAACTCGCCGAACTCGACCCGCTCGGACTCGTCGATGTAGCGGGCCGGACGCAGCACGGTGAACAGCACGCTGCCATACCGCTCGAGCTTGGCCCGTTGATGGGCCGAGACCGCGTCCTCAACCGCGAGACCGTGCAGTTCGAACTCGTTGGCGACCGATCGGATCTCCTCCGGATCGGGTCGGTAGAGGCCGATCCAGGCCATCCCCTGCCGTTCCCGCAGCACCTCATAGGTCTCATCGAGGCTCTTGGGATCGGCGGTGCGGTGCCCGTCGACGTAGACGGCGTTGTCGACCAATGACACGGAAGCCTCCTGATCTGGCCTCGCTTGATCGAGGGTTCGGACCGGCTCAGGAGAGAGTGTCCCACTCGGCGGCCACGCGCCGGAATTGCCGTTCCCGGCGGAGCTGACGGGCCAGTTCAGGCGGCGGCACGACGAGCACCGGGCACTGAGCGTTCGAGACGCAATAGCGGGCCACTGGTCCCCGGAATCGTTGCCAGAAACCCCGTCGAGCGCCGCCGACCACCAAGACATCGCCCGGCTGATCGGCCGCGTTCACCAGCGCCGGGCCGGCGTCGCCCCGGGCCAACAGGGCGCTCAACTCGACACCGGCGGGCTTGCCGCCGAATGACTCGTCAAAGGAGTTTTGCAGCCGACTGGCCGCCTCCTGCTCATCCAGCTGGAGTAGTCCCGGGCACGGGGCCCGCCGGTAGGAGATCTCACCGCCGCTTGGCACCCAGGCCAGGATCGCCGTCAGCGGCGAGCGCCGCTGGCGGGCCTCGGCCACCGCGGCGTGCAGAGCGACCAGGCTGCCCAACGAGCCGCTCACTCCGACAATGACGCGTCCACATTCGGTGTTCATCGCTGGCCCTCGTTCTTCCCGAGCCGACCGGTTCGGGATCGAGCCCAATCCTGCTCCGAATTCCGGGCCGGTCGCCTCGCCCCCACGAAATCCTCACGGCAGGCAATCGCCGTCCTCACGGCGGCGGCGCTGGACCGCCGCTGGCCACCGCGAGTTACGCCAAACTGCGGCCTCATACGCTCGGCCTGGGTGGGCTCAGCGACCCCGCGGCGCCCAGGCTGAGGATGTGTCGCGGGCCACTGGTTTCGGTCCGCGCCGTCTCGGTGACGTGAGAGTTCCCCCTTGTAAACGTGAAGATCTCGTGAGCGCCATGGCCGGCCGGGCGATCCAGCAGGAGCGTGATGGAGTCCCACCACCGAACAGGAGTCCCGATGACCCTCGCCCAGCAATTACCGTCGCTTCGAAGATCGCTGCCGCACCCGCTAGAGCCCTGGCTGTGGCCGGCTTCGACCCATCACCGGCCGAGCGGGGACCTGTCCATCGGTGGAGTCAGCCTGCTCTCGCTGGCCGCTCGCCACGGCACCCCGGCCCAGATCCTGGACTCCGGCGAGTTCCGGCAGCGCGCGCTCGAGTACCGAAGGGCTTACGGCGACGGCAACGTCTCCTACGCCGGCAAGGCGCTGCTCACGCTGGAGGTCTGCCGCTGGGTCGATGAGACGGGCTTGGGCCTGGACGTCTGCAGCGCCGGCGAGTTGGGGCTGGCCCGCCGCGCCGGCTTCCCGCTGGACCGGATCACGTTGCACGGCAACGCGAAGTCGGCCGAACTGCTGCGCACCGCCATGCCAGCGGGGATTGGCCGCATCGTCATCGACAGCCTGTCCGAGATCGACTTGCTCTCCTCGCTGACCTACGGAATGGGTCGCCAAAAGGTGCTGCTGCGCGTCATTCCGGGCGTGGCGGCCGGTGCCCATCCCGCGCTCACCACCGGCGTCGAGGCCCAGAAATTCGGCCTGTCGATCCTGGACGGATCGGCGGCCGAAGCGGTCGCCCGAGTGCTCGCGGCGCCGAATTTGGAGCTGGTGGGGCTGCACTGCCATCTCGGGTCGCAGATCAGCCAGGTGCGACCCTATCTCGACGCGTCCGCGGTGCTGGTCGATCAACTGGCGCTGATCAGGCAGCGGCACGGCCTCGAGCTAGCCGAACTCAACCTCGGCGGCGGGTTTGGGATCGCTTACCACGGCGGCGACCTCGTCTTGGGCATCGTCGAGACGGCCGGGCAGATCCGCCGCGCGGTCCAAGCTCGCTGCGCCGCCGCCGGCCTCGCTGTGCCGGCGGTGCGGGTCGAGCCCGGCCGCTCCATCGCCGGGCCGAGCGGGGTGACGATCTACCGCGTGCTCAATGTCAAACGGAGCACGGGGCGGACTTGGGTCACGGTAGACGGCGGGATGTCGGACAACCCCCGGCCCAGCCT
>JAOPUY010000064.1 GCA_025963265.1 Frankiales bacterium
AGCGCTCACTCGGTCCTCGACTCCGGACCGTCCGCCCGGGAACGGGCCGCGGTCGGAGGAGCCGCTCGCGGACGGGTTCGCCGGCGCGCCGGCCGAGGCTGGGATCCGGTCGGTCGCCCGCACGATCCGTTGGCAATTCTGCTGGCTCAGAACGAGGCCCGGGCGCCCACGCTGACCCCGGTGCGGATGAGCCGGATGTCGATCTCGCCGTGGAACTACTACCGGGGCGCGGCGGCCGTCATGGCGGCGGATCTGGCCACCGCTGAGCACACCGATATCGACGTGCAGCTCAGCGGGGACGCGCACGTGTTGAATTTCGGGCTGTGGGCGACGCCGGAACGGCAATTGTCCTTCGACGTGCGTGACTTCGACGAGACGCTGCGTGGCCCGTTCGAATGGGACGTGAAGCGATTTCTCGCCAGTTTGATCGTGCTGGCCCGTGACAATGGGGTGAGCGAGCGGCGCGCTGCGCGCTCGGTCCGGGCGGCATTGCGGGCGTACCGGGCGCACATCGCCCGGTACGCCGTCGCCGGCGAACTCGACGTCTGGTACGACGTGATCACCGCGGAGGATCTGCTCGAGCTCTTCGAACCGGAGGAACGGGAGCGGGTGTCCGTGCGCTTGACTCGACGCGCCCGGAAGCGGACCAGCGAGGGCGCGGCCCGCAAGCTGACTCGGCGCGTGGACGGTCACCGGCGGATTCTTGCCGATCCGCCGGTGCGGCTGCGGCTCGACGACGCGCCGATGCCGGGCGAACTGGCCACCCGCGTTTTGCAGACCTACCGCGACAGCTTGCCCTATGAGCGCCGGTATCTGCTGGACCGGTTCAGCGTCGTCGACGTGGTGCAGCAGGTCGTCGGGGTCGGCAGCGTCGGGATGTACGTCTTCCTCGTGCTGCTCGAGGACCGGCTGGGAAATCCGCTGTTCTTGCAGGTCAAGCAGGCCGGTCCGTCGGTGTATGAGCCGTACTTGGGCGCAAGTCCGTATGCAAACCACGGCCAACGCGTCATCAGCGGCAAGCGCCTGATTCAGGCCGCCAGCGATATCTTCCTCGGCTGGACGCGGGCGGGCGACCTCGATTTCTACGTCCGCCAATTTCGGGATATGAAAGTCATCCCGAACGGCGCGGCGGTGGCCCCCTATCTGGCGCCCTTCGCCGAGCGGTGCGGCATCGTGCTCGCGCGGGCGCACGCCCGCACCGGCGACGCACTGGCCATCGACGGTTACATGGGCAAGGGAAACGCCTTCGAGGACGGGATGATGGCCTTCGCCGCTGGCTACGCCGACCAGACCGGTCGCGACCATCAGCAGCTTGCCCGCGCGATCGCGTCGGGCGCGGTGGAGTCGGCCCCCGGTTAGCGCCGGGTCAGTCGGCGTCGGCGCGGACGGCCACGTGCAGCGGTTTCGGCAACACCATGAGCGCGCCCACCGCCATGCTCGCCGCCGCGATCGACGTCGCCGCCGGCACGCCCGTGGATTGGGCGAGCGCGCCCCAACCGAGCGCTCCTAGTCCTTGCGCACCCATCCGGACACTCTGAAAGACGCTGATCGTCCGCGAGCGCGATTCGTCGGAACTGGCCAGTTGCATGTCCGCGGCCAGCCGCGTCTGCACCACCAGCCAGGTCACGCCGAACGCGAACAGGGCCAGCACGGCCACGGTCGGCGAGCGGGTCAGGGCCAAGACGGCCAAGGCGGCCGCCGTGCCGAGGTTGCCGGCGAGCAACGTCTGGTCAGCGGTGAGCTGGGTCTGGGCGAACGGCAGCACGACGACGCCGCACACCGCGCCGGCGCCGATTGCCGCCAGCAGCAGGCCGTAGCCGGTGGCCCCCAGCGCCAGCCGCCTCGAGGCCAGGACGGGGAGCAGGGCCCAGACCGCGCTGCAGGGCACGCTCAGCAGAAAGGTGTGCAAGAGATTGCGCCGGAGCAAGGCCGATTGCTGGATCTGGCGATAGCTGCCGGCCATCGTTCGGCGGAAACTCATGCTTCGGCTGGGTCGGGGACTGGCTGGAATGTCGGCCCGAAGCAGCACGAGGACGAAGACCAGGTACGAGCAGGCGTCCAGCACGAAGACCGCCGAGGGGCCGGTGGCCGCCACTAACAAGCCACCGAGCGGAGGCCCGGCCACTCGCGCGATATTCAGATTGACCTGGGCCATCGCCACCGCCGACGGCAGATCACTGGGCGGGACGAGCTGCGGCGTCAACGATTGAAAAGTGATGACCGACAGGGCGGAACCCAGTCCGAGCAAAGCGGTGTAGATCAATAGGGACAGTGGATCGAGGCGTCCGGCGATACTTTCCGCGGCCAGTCCAGCGGCGATCACCGCTTGAAAGATTTGCGAGCCCAGCAGCAGGCCTCGGCGGTCGACCAGATCGCTCAGCGCCCCCGCTGGCACGGCCAGCGCCAACATCGGCAGCCGACCGGCCGCCACGATCAGCGCCGCGAGCAGAATCGCGTCGGGGTGGTCCACGATGACCCACTGAGCCCCGACGGTCTGCATCCAGTTGCCGAGGTCGCCGGCGAACTCGGCCAGCCACAGCGCGCGAAACACCGGCACCGCCAGCGCGGTGAAGCCACCGCCGGCGCGACCGGTTCGGGTGATCCGGCCGCTGCGGCCCCGCTCGCCGAGCGCGCGCCTAACTCGCGCGGCGAATGATGTCATCCGCGATGGCGTTGGCGACGCTGAGGGTCTGCGCGCCCCGGGAGTCCCAGGTCGCGCCCCCGTTGTGCGGGGTCAGCACGACGTTGTCCATCTTGCGCAGCGCCTCGGGGATGTAGGCGTCAAACACCAGCGGCGGCTCGTTCCAGAAGACATCGAGTCCAGCCCCGGCGATCGTGCCGTCCTGCAAGGCCCGAATCATCGCGTCCTCGTCGACCAAGCGGCCCCGGCCGACGTTGATGAAGTACGCCGTCGGCTTCATCAAGTGAAACTCCCGCTCACCCATCAGCCGCAGGTTCGCATCCTCGAAATTGGCCAGCATGCTGACGTAGTCGCCGCGGGCGATCAGCTCGTCCGGATCGGCGACCCACTCGACGCCGAGCTCGGCCTCCTCCTCGGGTGAGAGCCGCGTCCGTTTGGTGTAGAGGACCGTCATGTCCAGCGCGCGCAGTCGCTTGGCCGCCTGCCGGGCGACCTTGCCCAACCCATAGAGCGACACCGTCTTGCCGGTGCACCCCTGGCCCATCAGGTCCATCGTCATCTCTTGGAAGTAGCCCGTGCCGCGGCAGTACTTGTCCGCCTCGACCACTCGGTAGGCCAAGTTGAGCAGCAGGGCGACCATCAAATCCGCGGTCGCGCGCGGATTGAGGCCAGCGCCGTTCAGGCTGTACCCGCCGCCCTCGGGCGGGATCGGGGCCTTCGCCTCGAGCAGGCTGATCCCCGCTGCCTGGCAGGCGGCCAGGTCATGCACGTCGGCACGAGCATGAGCGACGCCGTAGCCCTTCAAATTCGGATTGGCGGCGACCATGGAGGCGGTGATGGGGGTCGAGTGCATGCAAAAGATGTAGTCCGATCGACGGGCTGCGCTCTCGAGTTCCCCCACGCTGATCTCGCGGTGGGCAAACGGAAACATCTCGACCTCAGCCACCTCCCGCATCCGCGCGAGTGCTACCTCGGGAATGGGCTGGCATACGAAGATCTTCTCGGTCACTACGGTGGCTCCTTGATCGGTGCAGCAGAGAGTTTCAGCGGAGAGTCCGCTCGAGCTGGGTTCAGTGGGGGATAGGGGATTCCGGCTGGCTCAGTTGCTGGCCATCGTCCGGTCGACGCCGGCCGCGGCGTGGCCGATGCCATCGGTCACGAGGTTGGCCCCGACCGTCAGCAGCACTATGGCGATGATCGGCAACAGCACGCTCAGCGGCGCGGTGGTCAGGCCGTTCTGGTTCTCCTGGGTCATCAAGCCCCAGTCGGCTTTCGGTGGGCCGACCCCGAGACCGAGGTAATCCAGGCCGGCGATGAGCCCGATCGAATGCGTGAGCCGTAGACCGAACTCGACGGTCAAGGGCGCCGCGATGTTCGGCAGGATCTCCCCGAGGAGGATGCGGCGGGTGGGCACGCCGGTGCCCTGGGCGTATTTCACGAAATCCGTCTCGCGCACCTGGATCGTCGAGGATCGGACGAGCCGGGCCGTGTACGGCGCGTAGGTGAGCGCGACCACGCACACCAGCACCCAGGTGTGCGCTCCGATCACGGTGATCACCAGCAACGCCAGCACGATCCCGGGAAAGGCGAGCAGCAGATCGACGAAACGCATCACGACATCGTCGGCCCGGCGCATCGAATAACCGGCGAACAGGCCCAACGCGGTACCGCAGCCGACCCCCAGCACCGTGCCGAGAAAACCGGTCAACAGGATGTTTCGGCCGCCGTCGAGGAAGCGGCTGAGAACGTCGCGGCCCAGATAGTCCGCGCCCAGCTTGGCGTCGGCCGACGGTGGGCTGAAGGGCGCGCCGACGAATGCCGTTGGGCTGTGCGGGGCGAACAGCGGTCCCAGCAAAGCCACCCCGACGACCGCGGTGACGATCGCCAGTCCGACCTGGGTTCGGCGCAACCTCAGTGACTGACGCAGAAATCCGCGGTGCCGGGTCAAGGCCTGGTCCGCCCCGACCGGGCGCACCACCAGTGCGTCGTGGGTGGCATCGGCCAGCGTCATAGCGATATCTCCCTCAGATCGGACGTGCGGGTCACAGCCGAGCTCGCAAGCGGGGGGTGACCAGCACGACGGCGACATCGCTGAGCAGGTTGATCAGCACACAGGCCAGCGCCAGCAGAACCACGATCGTTTGGACCACCGGGACATCCCGCTGGCCGACGGCCTGGATGAGCGCGTAGCCGATGCCGGGAAAGGAGAAGACGGTCTCGACCACGACGATGCCGCCGGAGAGGAACAACAGCGTGAGCG
>JAOPUY010000090.1 GCA_025963265.1 Frankiales bacterium
GATCGCGACGTTCGCGCGTTGGTCGTCACCGGAGCGGGAACCTCCTTTTGCTCGGGCGCTGATCTGTCCTGGCTCGATGAGTCCGGGGAGCCGGATCGGACGCCGGACCGGCTGCGGGACAAGATGATCCCGTTCTATCAGGCCTGGTTGGCCCCGCGGGAGTTGCCGTTCCCAGTCATCGCCGCCGTGAACGGCTCGGCCGTCGGCGCCGGGCTGTGCCTGGCCCTGGCCTGCGACCTGAGATACGGCAGTCCGAGCGCGATGTTCAAGACGCCCTTCCTCTTCTTAGGCACCCACGGCGGCATGGGCATCACGTCGCTGCTGCCCGAGGTCGTCGGCTCGCCCCGCGCTCGCGAGATGCTGTTCACCGGCCGCGACGTCTTCGCCCAGGAGGCCGCCGAGTGGGGCCTGCTGAGCGCGGTGCACGAGGACGTGGTCGCCGGAGCGGTGGAGGTCGCCGAGCGGATCGCCTCGGCCGCGCCGATCCCGACTCGGCTGACCAAGGTCGGCCTGGAGCAGGCCCGCCACGGCCTGGCCGCCGCGATGAACTGGGAGGCGCTGGCCCAGCCGATCACGATGGCGACCTCTGACCTGCACGAGGGCATCAGCGCCAGCCGGGACCGGCGCCAGCCCCGCTTCGAGGGCCGCTAGCCGGCGGTCAGCTGGTCGTTGATCTCCTCGATGACGCTAGCCAGGTAGGAGGCCTTGGGCCAGCCGTAGTAGGCCGCGAACTGCAGGCTGACCTCCTTCATCTCCGCATAGGAGATGTCACCGCTCTTGAGGCTCGCGTAGACGTGCGAGCGGATTGGGATCTGGGTGTCGTCCAAGGCGACGCAGGCCACGGTCACCAGTCGCCGCTCCCGCAGCCCGAGGCCGGGGCGCTGCCACATCTCGCCGAAGACGAAGTTGAGGATGCCGGCGCCGTAGTAGGGGTGGTCTCGCGCCGGCGCCGAGGGCGTCTCGTTGATGACGCGGAAGGCCTCCTCGCCGCCCTGCAACCGCAACTCCGGGTCGGCCGCGGTGCTCAGCGGCTGGATCGGGGTGGGCGGAGGCACTTCGGTCCCACGCTCGCGGTGGATGCGCTCCCACTGCTCGCTGGCGATTTGGGTGAACAGTGAGCCCTTGGGCCAGCCGCAATAGACCGCGAAGTGCAGGATCACCTCGGTGAGCTCGTCGTAGCTGATGTCCCCGCTGTTCAGGGCGGCGTAGACGTGCTCCTCGATCGGGGCGACGGCGTCGGCGGCGGCCACGCAGGCCAGCGTCACGAAGCGGCGGTCTCGCCGGCTCAAGCCGGGGCGCGTCCAGACCTCGGCGAAGACGAAGTCGAGCAGACCCTCGTTGAATGTCGGGTCTGAGCGCGTTGGCGGGTCGAGGGTCATCACCTCGCGGTAGGACTGAATGCCGCGCTCTCGTCGAGACGAACCGTTGTCAGTCATCTGGTCCTTTCCTAGCGCCGTGCTGCCAGCGGCCAGTCCGATGCTCGCCACGGCGACGAGTCGGAGGGCTCGGAATGGCTTATCCGTACCACGCCGCTCGGTCAGCGGACCAGCGTTTCGGGCGAGCTTGCGGTGATTCTGTCTCACAAGCGAGCTAACAAGTTGGTCGCGTCGCATTGTCAGCGGTCTTTTCGTCAGTTACCTTGTGGTGAGGGCCACTCTCGGGCCGGGTCGAGCCCGGCCCACCCGGCACTCTCCGCCGGCCCCGGCAACCAGTCCCGACCCGGCCAGCGCGCTATCGCGTCGCATACGTCAGATCAGTCATAAAGGAGAATTCAGTGACTCAAGCCCCTGAGATCGAGGCCCGCGACGCGGAAACCCGCGCGCGCTGCCCGATGACCGACCTGGTGCTGCAGGGCGGTGACCGCGAGCCCCTGGTCGGCTACGCCGAGCTGGACGCGCTGCGCGAATCTGGGCCGGCCCACACCCTGCCCGGTGGCGACATTATCTACACCCGCTACGAGGAGGTCCTTGCCGTCGCGCAGGACTCCGATGTCTTCTACAGCAAGGCTCCCGTTGATCCGGTCACGGGCGAGGAATCGTTTGTGCTGGTTCCGCAGGCCATCGACGGCCCGACGCACGTGAAGTGGCGGCGAATCCTGGCCTCGACCTTCGCGCCGGGCGCGATCTCGGCGCTGGATGACTCGATCCGGGCGCGCGTGAACGAGTTGATCGACGGTTTCATCGACCAGGGCGAGTGCGACTTCATCAAGGACTTCTCGCTGCGGTTCCCCACCTCGATCTTCCTCAAGCACATCATCGGGCTGCCGGTCGAGGAGCTCGACAAGTTCATCGCCTGGGAGACCGACATCCTGCACCCGAAGGACGTGGACCCGATGGTGGCCTACGGCAAGTCCGTGACGGCGCAGACCGAGGTCATGAAGTACTTCGAGCAGATCATCGCCGAGCGGCGTCAGCTGCCGCCGGAGGAGCGGGCCAACGACCTCATCTCCAAGGGCCTGTCTTGGAAGATCGACGGTGAGTTCATCTCCGACAGCGACCTTCTCTCGTTCTACCTGCTGGTCTTCGAGGCCGGCCTGGACACCGTGACCGCCGAGTTGGGCTACGGCTTCCACCACCTGGCGACCCACCCGTCGGACCGCGACCGGATCGTCAACGACCCGGCGGTCGTGCCGACGGCGGTCGAGGAACTGCTGCGGGTCTACGCGATCGTGAACATCAACCGGACCGCCATGCAGGACACCGAGGTCGACGGCTGCCCGATCAAGGCCGGCCAGCGGGTGGTGCTCAGCCTGCCTTCGACCGGACGCGACGAGGGCCAGTTCCCCGACGCCCGCAAGGTCGACTTCGACCGCAAGAACATCTCGCACCTCGCGTTCGGCGCCGGTCCGCACCGTTGCCTCGGCTCGCACCTGGCCCGGCATGAGCTCGCGATCGCCTACGAGGAGTGGCACAAGCGGATCCCGGTCTACGGCCTCAACCCGGCCAAGGAGTTCGACGAGTCGCGCAGCAGCATGATGGGCTTGAACAGCCTGCCGCTGTCGTGGGATCCGGCGACCACCAAGCCGCGCAGCTAAGCCCGCGCGGCTAACGCGCACTAAGGATCCGGCGACCGAGTCTTGGTCGCCGGATCTTTTGCGTCGCCGGGTCCGTCCCCCACAGCGAAGCGCCGCCCGAGATGACTCGGACGGCGCTTCGGTCTTGCTGTGCAGGTCGGTCTTGCTGTGCAGGTCGTGCGAGCTGGGGTCAGCTCACATGGAGCCGACGTCCTTGCCGCAGAACGGAGTACCGGGCACGACGGTGAACTTGGTGCCGGTCAGGCGAGCGGCGAAGATGCAGCCCGCGGTGCCGGCGCCCTGGCCGAACTGGTTGAAGTTCGAGAAGTCGATCTTCGAGGGAGCGAGCAGGCCGTCCGCGTCAAAGTCGTTGACCTTGCGCAGCGCCGTCATGAACGCGGCCCGAGACGGGTTGGCGCCTGCGGCCTTGAGGCCGACGGCGAACGCGCTCATCGAGACGTAAGCCTCCTGCTGGGCGAAGGTCGGGGCCCCGGTGACGCCAACGGTGGCGAGATCGGCGGCGAACTTCTTGGTTGCGGCGTTGTCGGTCTCGATCGGCGCGCCGACTGAGGCGAACTCATAGCCCTGCGCGGCGGTGACCGCGGCGCTGGACTCCAACAGGTCGCCGCCGTAGCCGGTGGGCAACAGGAAGGACTTCAGCGTGACGCCGATCTGCTTGAGCGCGGCGGCCAGCGCGAAGCCGGTGGCCGGGACGACCGGCACGTACATGCCGTCGACGCCGGCGTTCTTGATGGCGAGCGCGATGGCGCCCATGTCAGTGCTGCCGAAGGGCACCTGGTTGTTGATGTAGCCCTGCTTGAGGCCGGCGGCCGCGCAGGACTTCATGATGCCGGTTGCTGACTTCTGAGCACTGACCGAGCTGCTGTAGCCGATGGTCCCGCAGGTGGTGACGCCATGCGCCTTCAGGTACTCACCGGCCGCGGAGTTGACCCGGGTGTAGCTAGTGGTGCCCGCCGAGTCGAAGAGGTTGGTGTTCGTCGCCACGTTCCAGATCGGACCGTCAAAGCCACCGCCGACGACCGGGACGCCCTGCTTGAGCAGGTACGGCTCGGCACCGTAGAAAACGGTCGAAACTTCGATGATTGCAAAAACCTTGTCGCTCTGGACGAGCTTCTGGGCGGCGGTCAGCGCACCCGGGGCAGTCGAGGCGGTGTCGGCCACGACATAGGAGAGCTGCTGGCCGTTGATGCCGCCGTCGGCGTTGATGCCGTTGACGAAGGCCTTGATGCCCTTCTCCGTGCTGATGAAGCCGGAGGAGGCCGGGCCGCTCAAGTCGGTGATGACGCCGAGCTTGATGGTGCCGGAAGTGCCCTGGGTACTGCCGCTATTTCCGCTGGCAGTGCCCGACTTCGACGAGCTACAGGCGGTGAGCGCCGTAACTGCCAGCAGTACGACGCTGGCGATCGAGAGAGCTTTGACGCGCATTGACGAAGTGCCTTTCGTTGCGTGGGACGGGCGGTCGGCGCACTGGGCGCCAGCCGCCGACATCGGTGGACGAGCAATTTCGCTCAGCATGCGGGCAGCACAAAAAGAGGCGCCGCACCAGCGCAGGCCGAGGCGGTGCTTCCAAAAGTGCTTTTATGTTTTGAGAAAATTACGTCGAGAGTCTCGCCAGGTCAACGCCAGCTTGGTAACGATCTGCCAACGCCGCGCACACCGCCCGGCGCGGGCCGAGTAGTACGGTGACTCGGCCCCCTACCCACACAGACGGAGCAGACGATGCAGCCCACCCTCGCGGTCGAACGACTCGGACACGTCAACGTCTTTGACGAGTCCTATGGAGACTCGCTGCGGGGACAGCGTGAGATTTTGGGCGCCCAGGTCTTCCGCGAGTGGACCGAGCCGCAATTTGGCGGCGCCAACGCGCTGGCCCTGGTCGGGGGCACCTGCATCGAGACCTTCGCCCCGACCGCGCCGGATGGCGCGATCGGCCAGTGGCTGAAGGCGCGGGGCTCGGGCTGGCACTCCCTGGAGTGGACGATTCCGTCCTTGGCCGAGGGCGAGCAGATTCTGAGCGAGCGCGGGATCCGGGTGACCGAGCGGACCGACGCCTACCTGTTCAGCCATCCCAAGGACCTGCATGGACTGTGCTTGGAGCTCACCGAGCACCACTTCGAGGGCGATGACCGCGATGTCGCCGGCTGGGCCCCGACGTTCTGGAGCGAGGAGCACCCGCTCGGCATCATCGGCAAGGCGACGATCAAGCTCGCCTCCAAGACCCCGGCCGAGTCGGCGGCCGACGTGGCCGCCCTCGTCGGCCAGGGGACCTACCACCTCGAGCGCTCGCATTTGAACACCGTGTCCACCGGCGTGGAGTTTCCCGACCATGCCGTGGAGTTCGTGGGCTCGGCCACCGACGCTGGCACCGACCTCATCGGCACCTTCATCGCCGCCCACGGCGAGCGCGTCTTCGGCGTCAGCTTCGTGGTGAAGGACCTCTCGGCCGCGCGGGGCTACCTGGCCAAATCGGGCGTGCGCTTCGACCAGTTCGGCCGGCACAGCCTGATGTTCTGGCTCGGAACGCCCCTCGGCGCCCGGGTCGAGCTCACCGATCTGGCGATTGGCGATTGAGCCCCAGATTTTGCAAGTCTGAGACTCTGCGAAGTCACAGTGTCAACTCTGGTCGGCGTAGTGACTTCGGTCATGGGGCCGTCTACTGTGGGAGACAACGCGACGTTCGCGTCTCCGGTTTGAAGATGTTGGCCTGTTTGGAGGGTTGTAATGCTTCGTAGCGATGTACAAATCGTCTCGGTGGATGACCACGTCATCGAGCATCCCAATGTCTGGCTTGACCGCCTGCCTGCCAAGTACCGCGACGCGGGACCGCAGATCATTCGGCAGCCAGACGGAAATGACGCGTGGGTGTACGAAGGAGCCGTCGCCGGAAACTTCGCGCTCAACGCCGTCGCCGGCAAGGACCCGCGTGAGTACGGCCTGGACCCGCGTCGTTACGACGACATGCTGCCCGGCTGTCACGACATCAACGACCGCATCCGCGACATGGACCTCGAGGGCGTGCACGCGCAGCTCTGCTTCCCGAACATGGGCGGCTTCGCCGGTAGCGCGTTCGCAAAGTCCAAGGACTGGGACTTGGCCTACGCCTCGATCCAGGCCTACAACGACTTCATCATCGACGAGTGGTGCGCGGCCTACCCCGACCGCCAGATTCCGCTGATGATGGCGCCGTACTGGAACGTCGAGCAGACGGTCGCCGAGATCGAGCGGACCGCGGCCAAGGGCGCGAAGAGCTTCACGTTCCCCGAGCTGCCCGACCGCATCGGCCTGCCGTCCTGGCACAGCGATCACTGGGACCCGGTATTGGCCGCGGCCCAGGACGCCAACCTGCCGCTCTCGCTGCACTTCGGCTCCGGTGGCGCCCCGCAGGCCTCGCCCGAGGCGATGACGACCAACTTCACCGTCGCCATCTCCCTCTTCGGCCTCAACTCGATGAGCGTCACCGCCGAGCTGCTGCTCTCGCCCGTCTTCCACAAGTTCCCGAACTTGAAGATGGCGCTGTCCGAGGGCGGCATCGGCTGGATGCCGTACATGATCGAGCGCCTGGACTACGTCTGGGAGCGGCACCGTTGGTACAACGACGTCAACAAGGACGTCAAGCCGTCGGACCTGTTCCGCGACCACCTCTTCGGTTGCTTCATCTCCGACAACGCCGGCATCTTCTCGCGCCACCTCATCGGCATCGACAACATCATGTTCGAGAGCGACTACCCGCACTCGGACAGCAACTGGCCGCACACCCGCAAGGTGTTGGAAGAGGCCTTGGTCGACGTGCCCGATGACGAGGCCGCCAAGATGTGCGAGTTCAACGCGCGCAAGCTCTACAACTTCCCGCGTGCCGGAGCCTGAGCCAACGGCTCTGATCGGCTGATCTCCCAGTAAGCCCCCGGACCGCGACGCGGCC
>JAOPUY010000092.1 GCA_025963265.1 Frankiales bacterium
CGACTTGCTTGAGCCGCTGCGCGAGCGGATCGCGGGCGGTCTGCCGACCTACGGCTCGTGCGCCGGCATGATCCTGCTGGCCGACCGTATCCTGGACTGGACGGCTGACAAGGTGACGTTCGGCGGCAACGACATGACCGTGCGACGCAACGCCTTCGGACGCCAGATCGAGTCCTTCGAAGAGCCGGTGACGTTGAGCGGAATCGAGGGCCCGCCGGTCGTCGCGGTGTTCATCCGAGCGCCGTGGGTCGAGGCGGTCGGCCCGGCGGCCACCGAGCTGGGCCGGGTCCATACTGGCCCAGCCGCGGGTAGGATCGTCGCGATTCGTCAGCAGCACTTGCTGGCCACCTCGTTCCACCCTGAGCTGACCGGCGACCGGCGGGTGCACGAGTATTTCGTCAAGATGATCAAGGACGAAGCGGAGCGAGCGCGGCGATGAGCGTTCGCGGGAAGAGCGGAGTTAACCAGTGAGTGGGCATTCCAAGTGGGCGACCACTAAGCACAAGAAGGCCGGCATCGACGCCAAGCGCGGCAAGTTGTTCGCCAAGCTGGTCAAGAACATCGAGGTGGCGGCGCGGACCGGCGGCGGCGACCCGGACGGCAACCCCACGCTGTACGACGCTATCCAGAAGGCCCGCAAGACCTCAGTGCCGCTGGAGAACATCGAGCGGGCGGTCAAACGCGGCTCGGGCGCCGAGGCCGGCGGCGCCGACTGGGAGACGATCATGTACGAGGGCTACGGGCCCTCCGGAGTCGCTGTCCTCATCGAGTGCCTGACCGACAACCGCAACCGGGCGGCCGGCGAGGTCCGCATCGCGATGACCCGCAACGGCGGCAACATGGCCGACCCGGGCTCGGTCTCCTACCTGTTCAGCCGCAAGGGCGTCGTGATCGTCCCCAAACACGACCTGTCCGAGGACGACGTCCTGGTGGCCGTCCTCGACGCCGGAGCTGAGGAGGTCAACGACCTCGGCGACTCCTTCGAAGTCATCAGCGAGGCGACCGATCTGGTCGCGGTCCGCACCGCGCTGCAGGACGGCGGCATCGACTACGACTCGGCCGACTCGTCCTTCATACCGAGCGTGCACATCCCCTTGGACGAGGACGGGGCTCGCAAGGTGTTCAAGCTGATCGATGCCCTCGAGGACTCCGACGACGTGCAGAACGTCTACGCCAACTTCGACGTCTCCGACGAGGTCATGGAAGCGGTCAGCTAGCTGACGCTGTGCCAGAACTGCAGCAGCGCGTAGCCGTTGTCGGCGAGGTAACGCGGTAGCCCGCTGAGGCCGTAAAGCCAGTAGACGAAGTCGAAGAACGCCCGATTCAGGGTCGGCACCTGCAGGATGACGAACAGCCCGAGCATGCCGAAGGGCTTGAACTGCTCCGCTGCGCGCTGGAACTGCGGGTCCAGGTAGGGCTCGAGCGCCCCGTAGCCGTCCAGCCCGGGGAACGGGATGAGGTTCAGCACTGAGGCCATCACCTGCAGCGCGGCCAGGAAGGCCAGCGCGTACCAGAAGTACAGGTGCTCGTCCGAGATCTGCGACTTCACGACCGCGAGCAAAACCACGGCGAACAGCACGTTCATGAGCGGCCCGGACAGCGACACGGCGGCGCGTTGCTTCTTGGTCCGGAACTGCTGCGGATGCAGGTACACCGCGCCCCCGGGCATCCCGAACCCGCCGATGGCGATGAACAGCAGCGGCAGCCCGATCGACAGCACCGGGTGGGCGTACTTCAGGGGGTTGAGCGTCAGGTAGCCGCGAGCCTCGACCTCGTGGTCACCGAAACGCCAGGCCAGGAAGGCGTGGGCGAACTCGTGCAGCGAGAGCGTGACGAGCCAGCCCAGGATGACGAACAGGAACACCCCGAACTGCACGCCGCGGTCCAGCGTGTGGCTGCTCCACAGGTAGTAGCCGCTCAGGACGGTGGCGATCAGGATGCCGAGGAAGACCGGCGAGGGCCGGACGCCCGCTCGCGCGGGTCGGCGGAACGGGGTCGTCATCAGGCGGTGGCGTCCAGTCGGCTCATGGCCTCCAGTCTAGGGTTGCTGAAGTGGGGTCGGAGGACGCGCCGAAGTCGGCTCAGTCGATAGCACCGCCGTTCAGTCTTCGCCCGATCTTCATCCCCGCCTTCGGGCCGAGCATCTTTTTCGGCCTGGCTGAGGGCGCCGTGCTGCCGGTCATCGCGCTCACCGCCCGCCACCTCGGGGCCACGCTGGCGACCACTTCGCTGGTGGTGGCGCTGATGGGCGTCGGCTCGCTGCTCAGCAACATCCCGTCCGCCCTGATCAGTCAGCGCTTCGGCGAGCGCAAGGCCATCATCGGGGCCTCCGGCGTCTCGATGCTGGCGATGGTGCTGTGCTTCACGGCCCACAGCGTGGCCTGGCTGGCCGTCGCCATGCTCTTCATCGGCCTGGCCGACTCGATCTTCACCCTGGCCCGGCAGTCCTACCTGACCCAGGTGGTGCCGGTGCGGATGCGGGCCCGGGCGCTGTCCACGCTGGGCGGCACCAGCCGCATCGGCTTGTTCATCGGACCGTTTATCGGCGCTGCGGCGATCAGCGGGTTCGGACTGCGCGCGGCCTACGTGGTCGGCTTCTGCGCCGCCGCCTCGGCCGGCCTGATCGGACTGCGCTACCCGGACCTGGTCGAGGACCGGCCGAGCGCCGCCGAGGAACCGGAGCGGCCCACCATCCGGGGGGTGTTGGCTTCCCACCAGCGGGTCTTCTTGACGCTGGGGATCGGCGTCATCCTGATCAGCGCCGTGCGCTCCTCCCGTCAGGTCGTCGTGCCGCTGTGGGCCGAGCACCTGGGGCTGGGCGCCTCCACCACGTCGCTGATCTACGGCATCGCGGGCGCGGTCGACATGTGCGTGTTCTACCCGGCGGGCAAGGTCATGGACCACTACGGCCGACGCTGGGTGGCGGTCCCGTCCATGCTGCTGATGGGCGCGGCCCTGGTCGGCATGGCCTTCAGCACCGGGTTCGGGTCGCTGCTCTTGGCCGCGATGGTGCTGGGCTTCGGCAACGGGATCGGCTCGGGCATGGTCATGACCCTCGGCGCGGACGTCTCGCCGACGGTCGGCCGGCCCGCCTTCCTAGGCATCTGGCGAGAGTTGAGCGACATCGGCGGGCTCGGCGGCCCGCTGCTGCTGTCCGGGATCACGGCGGTGGCGACGCTGGCGGCCGGAGTGCTGGCCAACGGTGGGATCGGCTTCGCGGCCGCGGCCATCCTCTGGTACTGGATACCGCGGACCCGTCGCCCGGCGGAGTCTCGCGTGTCGCCGCCGTCCGGGCCGCCCTGACCAGTAGTCTGTCGAACGTCCATTCGATTAAACCGCCCTGTGGCTACGATTCGGCTAGCCGCGCGAAAGGATCTCCGGCATGCGGGTACTCGGTGTGGACCCCGGTCTGACCCGGTGCGGCATCGGGGTGGTCGAGGGGTCGGTGGGCCGGCCGTTGAGCCTGGTGCACGTCTCGGTGCTCCGCACGCCGGCCACGGACGAGTTGGGGGACCGGCTGCTGAGCATCGCCGAGGGCATCGAGGCCGCGGTCGCCGAATACCGGCCGGACGCAGTCGTCGTCGAGCGCGTCTTCGCGCAGCAGAACCTGCGCAGTGTCACCGGCACGGCCCAAGCGTCGGGGTTGGCCCTGGTCGCGGCGACCCGGCTCGGCATCCGCGTCGCCATGCACACCCCGACCGAGGTGAAGGCCTCGATCACCGGATCGGGCACCGCCGACAAGGCGCAGGTGACCGCGATGGTCATGCGCATCTTGAAACTGACCGCTCGGCCGACGCCGGCCGACGCCGCCGACGCGCTCGCGCTGGCCATCTGCCACATCTGGCGGGGCTCGGCGGTGGCGCTGCGGGCCGAGGCGGCCGCTCGGGCGACCGGCAGCGCCGCAGCCCAATCGGCG
>JAOPUY010000102.1 GCA_025963265.1 Frankiales bacterium
CCGACCTCGGCCAACCGTCGCCAGACCCGGTCCGGTCCGAGTTCCACGAGCTCCCGCACGGCCGTGGCGAGCCCGACGCGGCCGGCGACGTTGGCCTCGGAGGACTCGAGAATCCGCACGCGGGGCACGTCGGGCCCCAACATCGCCGGCTGGCTGAGCCGCAGCCTCGGCCAATGCGCCTCGGCGATGGCGAGCAGGCCGACGCCCCGCGGTCCGGCCAGCCATTTCCGGCTGGTCCCGTAGACGGCGTCGGCGCCGCTGTCGGTCTGAACGTGCCCTAGGGCCTGCGACGCGTCCACCCACAGCGGCACCCCGTGCTCGGCGCAGATGGCGGCGGCCCGGGCCACCGGCTGGACCAGGCCCCGATGAGCCGCGACCTGGGTCAGGTGGACGACCGTCGGCGGCGCGGCCGTGAGCAACCGCTCGAACGCCGCGAGGTCAAGCCGCCCGGCGGCATCGGCCGGGAGCGGGATCAACGTCAAGCCATGCGACTGGAACGCCTCGAGGTTGGGCCCCCACTCGCTGGCCAGCACTCCGACCGTCGCCGTCGGCTCGAAGGGCCAGGCTGAGAGGAGCCGGGCGAGCGCGGTCTGACCGCTCTCGGTCCAGACCACGCCATCGGGCGCCATGCCGATCAGCCGGGCGACGTCGACCCGCAACCCCGAAAGGACGGACGACGCGTCCTCGGCCGCGACGTAGGCGCCTCGCCGCGCCTCCGCCACCGCGTGCTCGGCGGCGGCCTGGAGCACCGCCCGCGAGGAGCGGCCGGCGGCCGCGCTGTCCAGGTGGAGCACCGCGGGCTCCGGGCGTCGTCGCGTCCACTCGAGCCAGGGCTCAGCCAGCGTTTCGACGGAATCGAGTGCCGGCCGCAGCGAGCGGCGGACGTCGGCGGCGCTGGTCACCCCTAAAGGCTAATGGGGCCGGTGGCGGCTGGCGGGCGCGCTCACCGTTGCCGCCGATCGGGGCCGTGGTACGTGGCCGGCAATCGCGCGGGTGAACTCGCGGACCAGGCTCGTCTTGCCGATCCCCGCCTCGCCGCAGACCGTCACAACCTCACCGCAGCCGGACGCGTGCACGCGCTCGAACCCAGCGCGCAGCAGCGCTAGCGCGTCAGCCCGTTCCAGCAGCATGCATCACTATGGCCCGGCGCCGACGCGCCACACCAGTGCGACCGCGACAGAGCGGCGGTGGCTCAGCTGTCTGGGCCGGGCGCGGGTTCCAACCGTCTCCGCTCGACGTGGCCGGCGCCGGTCACGACGCTCAGCGGCGGAACGTCCTTGGCCACGACGGCGCCGGCGCCGACGACCGAGTCGTGGCCGATCCGCACTCCGGGCAGGACGGTGGCCGCCGCGCCGATCCAAACGTCCGCCTCGATGACGATCGGCGCCACGGTGATGAAGCCGTAGCGGTCAGCCGGCTCGACGGGGTGTCCCTCCGTGATGAGGGTGACTTTCGGGGAGATCATCGTCCGATCGCCGATGGTGATTCCCCCGAGGTCGAGGAATGAACAGGCCTGGCCGACCGAAGTCCGCTCGCCGAGCTCGATCCCGAGGCCGTAGGTGCAGTAGAACGGCGGATGGATGATGGCCTTGTCGGGGAGCGGCTTCCCCAGCAGTTCGCTGAGCACTGCGTTCCGGGCGTCGAGGTCGCTGAACGGCAGCACGTTCAGACGTGAGGTCAGCTCCATCGCGACCTGGATTCGTTCGTAGATAGTTCGCCACTCCGGGGTCCGGGTCCGTATCCGCCGCTCCGCCAACATGCCCCCGATGCTCGCACAGCCCTTACTTGCGACCGACCAGCCAGTAGGCGATCGAGTTGCCCGGGTTGATGGTGATGAACACGCGCCACAGGTTTTTTCGACCTCGCACGCGCTCATCAGGCCGCTGCGCGAGGTCACGCCAGGCCAGTGCGGACGAGACGGCCTGCGCGGCGCCGATGACGGCTAGGACGGGTTTGCTCGGCTTCCTCATGCTATTGGTCTACTCCTGTGGCGCCGGGACTGGCGGGTAGCCACCAGGGGGGCGGGCCGCTGGCCGTGATGCGCCGACGCAACCCGGGCGCAAGGCTGGTGCTGATTGAGACAGCGCATCGTGCGACGGGCACGCTCGGCGAAGGGTGGCTAGGTCATGGCGCCAGGCTGGCTGACGGTCCTCGCGTGGCTCTCTTTGGCGGTGTGCCTCGGATGCGCGCTGGTCATCGCCTATGACATCGTCGTCAATCGGCGGCGTCAGCCGATGGGCGTGATGAATTTCGTCTTCCCGCTCACCGCGCTATACCTGGGGCCGTTTGCCCTTGCGCTGTATTGGCGGTGGGCGCGAGCAGCGGCCGCAACGCCGACGACGATGTCGTCTATGTCTATGTCTATGTCGATGGCGTCGATGCCGAAGGCGCGGGCCACCGTGCTGCAGCCAGCCGGGGTCTCCGCGGGCGACGGATTGCCGACGAACGGCCGCCTTAACGCCTCCGAGCAGCCAGCGGCGCCGGCTGAGCGTTCCCGGCCGCGGTGGGTGACGCTGGCCATCGAGGTGAGCCACTGCGGCGCCGGGTGCAGCCTCGGCGACGTGATCTCCGAATTCGCGATATTCGGGCTGGGCCTGACTATCGCCGGCGTCACCCTCTGGGCTGAGTACGCCGGTGACTACCTTCTCGCGCTGGCCTTTGGCATCGTCTTTCAGTATTTCGCCATCGCGCCGATGCGCGGCCTGCGGCTGAAGGACGGTCTGATCGCGGCCACCAAGGCCGATTTCATCTCGCTGACCGCGTTCGAGGTCGGTCTGTTCGGCTGGATGGCGATCGTGGCGCACGTACTCTTCCCGGCCCCGCATCACCTCATGCCCAGCTCGGCCGCCTACTGGCTCCTCATGCAGGTCGGCATGATCATCGGATTCCTCACATCCTGGCCGGCGAACGTCTGGCTGCTCCGTCGCGGCATCAAAGTGCCGATGTGAGCCGTCTGAGGACCTGAATTCATAGCGGATCTCCGTCAAATTCACAGCTAGCCGTTGACACCGCCCGATCGCGGCGGGAGTCTCGGTCCACGGGCTCAGCTGACCGGCGTGTCCGCTGTGCCGCCGGCCGGGCTCGCTCAAGGCGCTGAGTTGGGGGCTTGAATGGCCAGATCCGCACGGGCAAATAACGAGTGGTGG
>JAOPUY010000625.1 GCA_025963265.1 Frankiales bacterium
GACGCTACGCGAAACGCGCTTCCATGGGGTCGAGGCGATCCGCCTGACCCCGGTTGGCGGCAAGGCCAAATACAACCGCGTCGGCCTGCTTGCCCACACCTACATGCTTCGCGGCGGCCGCGCCGAATCCAACGGCTGCGTCGTTTTCAAGGACTATAATCGTTTCCTCGCTGCCTTCAAAAAGGGCAAGGTCACGCGTCTCGTCGTCGTCCCGCGCCTGAATGGATCGCCTACCCAGGTAGCATCCAACGCACGCGGCGTCTGAGGTTCGAGGCATTAACGCACTCAGTGCCTAAAGGTTCCCGGTGGGAAACGTGTGCAGCCACCTCCTGACAGCCTCCTGTCAGGAGCAGCGTGATGCCGCCAGCCTCTTGTCATCGCGCTCTTTCCATTTCGCCGGACTCCTCCCATATTCGGGACATGGCCAGATCCCCCGACAAGAAGACGCCGCAGACGGCGAGTGACGACCGCGCCGCGCCGAAGCGGCGCAGCCCGCTGACCGATTTCATGGATGCCTCGGAACCGCTGCACAGAGGCGGCTTCGCGGAGATGCCGCAGCCCGAACTGTCGGGAACGCCGCTGACCGGTTCGATTGCCGACTGGGCCGAACAGATCGAGCAGGAAGCCGAGAAGGAAGGCCGCCTGGCCGGCAAGGGCGACGGCGGCAAATCGCCCAAGGCCGGCAAGAAGATCCCCGAGCGCTCGGCCTCGCCGGGCCGCAGTTCGCGCGGCACCTCGATGGGTGGCGCGGCATCAGCCAGGGAGCGCACGGCCGCCGGCCCAGGAATATCCCGACCGCTCCACGACGCTGATCCTGCAGGTGAGCGATCTTGCTTCGGGCACGCCTCTGCTGCTGCAGGGACCCGGCATCGAAAACACGGAGACGATCGCGCCGGCGCAGATGCCGCGCCACTTCGTCGAACAATGGAAACAGAACAACCAGCGCTTTCCGCGCGGCATCGACATCATCCTTGCCACTCCGGACGGCATTGCCTGCCTGCCGCGCACCACGCGCATCAAGACGATGGAGGCGTAAGATGTATGTCGCGGTAAAAGGCGGCGAAGCCGCTATCGCCAATGCCCACAGCCTGCTTGCCGACCGCCGGCGCGGCGATCGTTCGGTGCCGGCACTTCGCCTTGATCAGATCGTCGAGCAGCTGGCGCTCGGCGTCGATCGGGTTATGAGCGAAGGCTCGCTCTACGATCGTGAACTGGCGGCACTCGCCATCGTCCAGGCACGCGGCGACATGATCGAGGCGATCTTCCTTGTTCGTGCCTATCGCACCACGTTGCCCCGCTTTGGCTACACCAAGGCGATCGACACCGCCGCGATGCAAGTCGAGCGGCGCGTGTCGGCGACCTACAAGGATCTGCCTGGCGGCCAGCTTCTCGGTCCGACCTTCGACTATACGCACCGGCTGCTCGACCCCGAGCTTGCGGCTGGTGGCGACGTCGCCGAACCGCAACAGCGCACCAGTGAGGCGGAAGCCATGCCGCGCGTCTCCGCCATCCTTGCCCGCGAAGGCCTGATCGAGCCGGATGGCGACATGCCGAAGGATCACGTTCCCGGCGACATCACTCGCGAGCCGCTGGAATTCCCGATGGCGCGCGACATCCGCCTGCAGGCGCTGTCACGCGGCGACGAGGGCTTTCTACTGGCGCTCGGCTATTCCACCCAGCGCGGCTATGCCCGCAACCATCCCTTTGTCGGCGAAATCCGCATCGGCGAGGTCGAGCTGGAGCTCGACGTGCCCGAACTGCCCTTCGCCGTGCCGCTCGGCACGGTGCGTGTCACCGAATGCCAGATGGTCAACCAGTTCAAGGGCTCGGCCAAGGCGCCGCCGCAATTCACGCGCGGCTACGGCCTCGTCTTCGGCCAGAGCGAGCGCAAGGCGATGGCCATGGCGCTGTGCGACCGCGCTCTTCGTGCGACCGAACTCGGCGAGGATGTCGTCGCCGCCGCACAGGACGAGGAATTCGTCATCTCGCATTCCGACAATGTCCAGGCGACCGGCTTCGTCGAGCATCTGAAACTGCCGCACTATGTCGACTTCCAGGCCGAACTCGATCTCGTGCGCCGCATGCGCGCTGAGTACGACGCGCGTGAAAACCCTGCGAAGGTCGAAGATAAACGGGAGGCCGCGGAATGATCGAAGGCCTTTCCCACATGACCTTCATCGTCCGCGACCTCGAGCGGATGACCGCAATCCTGGAAGGCATATTCGACGCACGCGAGGTCTATGCCAGCGACGCCGAGCAGTTCTCGCTGTCGCGTGAGAAATTCTTCCTGATCGGTGACATCTGGGTTGCCATCATGGAAGGCGAGCCGCTGGCGGAGCGCAGCTACAACCACATCGCCTTCAAGATCGATGACGCCGATTTCGACGGCTATGCCGAGCGCGTTGCAAAGCTTGAGCTCGACATGCGGCCACCGCGCCCGCGCGTCGAAGGTGAGGGGCGGTCGATCTATTTCTACGACGATGACAACCACATGTTCGAACTGCACACCGCCACGCTCGATGAAAGGTTGAAGCGTTTACGCCAGCGAATTGGAGGCCGCGGAATGATGCTAATTGCCGCTGCCA
>JAOPUY010000500.1 GCA_025963265.1 Frankiales bacterium
ATCGCCACCTGGCTTGCGGTCAGTGCGGTCGGCGCCGTCCCGATCGCGGCCGACGTCAGCGCGTCCTCGGGCCAGCTCGACCCGGCCGCGGTCCGCGCCGCGCTCACCGGGCGCACCGCCGCCATCATCGCCGTGCACCTCTACGGCGCCCCGGCCCCGATGGTCGCCCTGGCCGAGATCGCCCACGACGCCGGCGTCTTCCTGATCGAGGACGCCGCGCAGGCCCACGGCATCGAGTTCGCCGGACGAGTCGGGCTGGCCGGCGTCGGCGAGCTCAGCGACTACGCCGCGTTCAGCTTCTACCCGGGCAAGAACCTCGGCGCGCTCGGCGACGGCGGGATGGTCGTCAGCAACCGGGCCGACCTGGCCGACCGGGTCCGGACGCTGGCCAACTACGGCTCACGCGTGAAGTACCAGCACTCCGAGCTCGGCGTGAACTCGCGGCTGGACGAACTGCAAGCCGCCGTGCTGCGGGTCAAGCTGCCGCTGCTGGAAGGCTGGAACGACCGCCGCCGCGAGCTGGCCGCGCACTACCACGTCGCGTTGGCCGAGCTGCCCGGCGTCGAACTGCTGTCCGTCGAGTCCACGTCCCGTCCGGTGTTCCACCTCTACCCGGTCCGCGTGGCCGAGCGGGATCGGGTCGCCGCCGAGCTGACCGCCGCCGGCATCGGCGTCGGCGTGCACTACCCGGTGACTCCCGGTCGCGCTCCGGCTTACGCGTCCTTGAGCCAGCGGGCCGAGCTGCCGAACAGCGAGCGCTGGGCCCGTACCGAGCTCAGCCTGCCGATCGGGCCGACGATGAGCGTCGACCAGGTCGACCGAGTCGTCAGCGCGCTTCGCGTCGCCGTCCGACCCTGATCGACCCTGATCCCACACTGATCCGCCACTGACCCGAGGTTGTTCCGACGACCTGCCCACATTTCCGCTGTTTGAGTGCTGTTAGGTAGGGTGGCGCTCCGTGATCGATGATCAGGCGGGTGAGAGCCCCAGCCCCGCCACCGCGCCTCGGCTGGATTCGGCCCCGAGCGCCTCGCTCACCCGCTCTCGGTCGCCGTGGTCACCGGCTGCCTGGGCCGCCGCCATCTGGGCCCCGGTGGCCTGGCTTCGCCGCCGGTCGGCCCGAAAGCCCCGCCGTTCCTGGGGATTCCGCTGGGCCCGCCGGTTCGTCATCGCTCTGTTCGCGCTGTTCCTGGCCTGGCTGGTGGCTGGCTTCGTGCTCTTCGTGCACCCGAAGGTGGACACCCCGCGGCACGTCGACGCCGTGCTGGTGCTCGGGCCGCCCACCGCCGACGGCCGCTTCGACGTCGCCCTGAACCTGGTCAAGGAGGGCTACGCCGACAACCTGGTCGTGTCCGGCGCCACGCCGACCACGCCCGAGGTCAAACAGCTGTGCAAGGACGGCATCGGCAAGGCGACGATCATCTGCTTCCAGCCCGACCCGCGCACCACCCGCGGCGAGTCGATGAAGATCCATCAGCTGGCCCGCCGCTACCACTGGCACTCGATCATGGTGGTCACCTCGACCTACCACGTCTCCCGGGCCCGGACGATCATGAAGCGCTGCAATCCGGAGACCATCCTGATGATCGCCGCCCACCGGGGGATCAGCCTCTCGGAGTGGGCCTACCAGTACCTCCGACAGACCGCCGGCTACGTCAAGGTGCTGACCAACCAGTCCTGCTGAGGAGTCACCTGGTCGCTCAGCGCGAGATACAGCCACGCCGTGTCGTGTTCCGGACAGCGGCTGACCGCGGCCGGCGCCAAAGCTGTTTCGCCAGTGTTTCCAGGACTCTCAAGCTTCGCGTGAGCTAGACGCCGACGCGCTGAGAGTGATTTCAAAATGTCGCAAGGTCAGCAGAGAGTCATGTACGCTCCCCGTCAAGGCTCGGGGGGTCCTTCATGGTGTTTGTTCGCAATCGCGTCACTCGGTCAGCCACTGGGCGGGTCGCGGCGTCAGCCGTCGCCGTCGCCGTTCTGGCCAGCGCGGCGATTGCCGTCGCCAGCGTGTCCTCCGGCGGCGCGGGAGCGGTGACCAGCCAAGCCAGCCCGCCCAGCGCGCCCGGCAGCTACGTCTCACTGGCGCCGTCCCGCATCCTGGACACCCGCTCGCATCTGGGCGCGTCCGCTCCGGGCAACCGCGGGACCGTCATCCTGGCCGTCACCGGACACGGCGGCGTGCCGGCCACCGGAGTCGCCGCGGTCGTGCTGAACCTGACCGTGACCAAGCCCACCGGCAGCGGCTACATCACCGCCTGGGCCGATGGCGCCGCCCAGCCGAAGGCCTCCAACGTCAACTTCACCAAGGGCCAGACCGTGGCCAACCTAGCCGTCGTCCCCGTGGGCGCCGACGGCAAGATCAAGATCTACAACTTCTCCGGAGTGAGCCAGGTCATCGGCGACGTCTCGGGCTACTACCTCGACGGCAATCCCACCGCCAGCGGCGCCTTCGTCGCGCTCGCCCCGTCGCGGATCCTCGACACCCGCTCCCGGCTCGGCGCGGCCGCGCCCGGCAACTCCGGCCGGGTCGTGCTCGCCGTCAACGGCCACGGCGGGGTGCCGGCCACCGGCGTCGCCGCCGTGGTGATGAACCTCACCGTCACCAAGCCGACCGGCACCAGCTACCTCACCGCCTGGGCCGACGGCACGACGCAGCCCAAGGCGTCCAACGTCAACTTCACCAAGGGCCAGACGGTGGCCAACCTCGCCGTCATCCCCGTGGGCGCCAACGGCAAGATCGACATCTACAACTTCTCCGGGGTCAGCCAGGTCATCGGCGAC
>JAOPUY010000501.1 GCA_025963265.1 Frankiales bacterium
CGACGCCGCCTAGCAGGTCATAGCTCAGGTGCAGGCCGCGAATTCCGTAGTCGATGACCCGCACCCGGTCGGGAAGTGGACGCCGAGCAGCCTCGGCCGCGAGCGCGGCCGTGACCGCTGGGCCGAAGCCGTCGTCGCGGAAGAAGATGTTGCCGATCCCCGCGACGAGCACGTTGTCCTTCACCGGTGGGGCTCCCGCCTACATGCTGCGCATTTTGAGGTAGCGCTTGAGGTCGGGGATCGAGGCGATCCCTAGCGCCAGCGCGACCAAACCCAGCGCCGACGCGACGGCGGTGGTCAGAATTCCCAGGGTTCTCACGGTCGATTCTCCTCTCGGTGGCCCGATTGCCGCGAGGCAACCGGATGGGTCGGCAACGGCTCGATCTCCTCCGGCGCGAAGTACAGGTAGCGGCCGTACCACTCGTGCAGATCCGCGGCCGGGTCATCGAGGAGGGTCACGGCCACGTGCCGCTGACCCTCGACGTCGGTGTGGACCGCGGCCACTTTGGCCGTCTGGTCGGCGAAGAACAGGTCCTGGGCGTCAGCTCGTCGGGAGGGGTGGATGCGCACGATGCTGCCCGCCGCCACCGCCACCCCCTCGATGAGGATCACGTCGGTCTCGGGTGCGGCGGCGCCGTCCACGGCTGGATCCCACCAGGGCGCGTCGTCACTCGGGGCGAAGAGGTCGATGTCGATGCCCGTGTCCATATCGATGCCCAAGTCGCTGTCGAGGCCAGCGGCCCGCGGGTCGCGGAGGACGCCATGCAATTGCGCCAGTTCCGCTGGAGACATCGCGTCGCAGCGGTCGATGATCTCGGCCGCCCGTGGGTCGGTGGCGCGCGCCGCGGCTTTCTCCTCCTCGGTCAGGGTCATGATTCGCAGGGTCAGGATCTCGTCGATCTCCGTTGCGTCGAAGAGCGCTCCGGTGCTCTGGGCCGCGATCTCGGGGTGGTCGTACAGGATGATCGGCGAGACCAGCATGAGCGAGCTGTCGCCTTCGGGACCGGCCAGGACCGGCCAGCATCGATGTTGCCGGCATTCGGCCGCCGCGACGGCCGAGTCCTCGGGCGGGTCGGTCATCGACAAGACCTCCGCGTGCTCAAGGGTCACCAGCAGGTGCGCGCCGATGAACGAGGCGGCGATGACCGCGTCGTGCTCGACCGCGGACGCCAAGGTGGTGTTGGTGATCTGGACGTCGAGGCGGACGAGCTCGCCGCCCACGGGCGTGGCCTGCACCCGAAGCTCGCCCCGCAACGCGCGCCGGCTGCGCACCAGCCGAGCCGACGGTCCCACCGGTTCGACCTCCTGGCCGGCCGGGATCTCGACGCGTTCCCGGCGCTGGTCGGTGAGCTCGGACAACCGCCACGGCCCGAGGCTGACCTCCCGGGTCTCGGCCTCGTCCCAGCTGAGCCAGCTCTGCTCGCCGACGCTCAGTTCGGCGACCTCGGCAAAGCGGCCTTCGGAATCGGCTGCTTGCGCGCTGCGCCGCTGCAGCTGCAGGAACCGCAGCTCGACCGCGACCGTGGCGAGATCGCGATTGCCGGCGCGCACCAAGAACTCCGACCCCAGCGACGGATCCTCGCCCTGACCGGCCTCGCCCGCGCCGACCGGACCGAGCACCCCGAATTGCCAACGGGACTGGTTCTTGCCGGAGCTCGCGCGATAGGGATAGAGCAGATAGCCCTCGTACAAGACGGCGTCGGCCACCGCACGGGCGCCGTCCAGGCCGGCGTTCACGACCGGGTCCGATCGTGCGCGGGCAGCAAGTCGAGCAGCGTCTCATCCCAGCTGGTCAGGCCGTGCTCGGCCTTGTGCCGGGCCAAGCGCTCGATCACCTCACGGTCCAGCCGTAGCCAACCGGTGCCCGGGTAGTAGCCCTCGATCATCTCGCGCCACACGCTGATCGGCATCTCATAGCGCGCCTCGCGATCCCAGGGGACCTGCTCGACCTCGAAGCCGCGCTCGCCGCGGGTGAAGACGGTTCCGGAGAAGAGCAGGATCACGCTCACCGCGCCGGCCCGCAGAGCGTGCAGGTATTTCGACGCGGTGACCTCGAAGTCGTACGTGCAGGGCAGCGCCAGGTCCACCTCGGTGATCTGACTGAAGCCCTGCACCATCGCGCTAGCTTGCAGCCACATGAACGGTTTGAGCGTGTCGTACCACCGATCGCGGGTGCCGAAGAGATCCAGCAGCGCGAGCTCCTCCTCCGCGGTGTAGCCGCGCCGCTGCGGCTCGATGCGCACCTGAGCGCGAAGGGCGATGGCGTGGATCCGCGCGCCGGTGGCCTCGGTGACTCGCAAGCGGGCGGTCAGCTGCGGCGCGACCGCGTACGGCGTGGCGAACAGATCGACGACGGCGAAGTCGAGCTCGGTCATGGCGCGACCTCCGCGCGGGACGTTCGGGCCGGCGCGGGTTGGCTGCGCCGCTCGACCAGGCTGAAGAAGGCGTCGATGCGCTCGTGCGCCTCGCGCCCCCCGTCAAAGCCCCGCCACACCGAGCGCAGGCCGCCGACGAGCTCGTAGCAGACGTCGATCGGGACGAGGTAGCAGCCGACCTGGCCGCCGCCCCGGCCCGGCGTGCGCACCAGCAGGGCCTCCACGTCCGGCGCGAGCAACTGCAATTCGGGGTTATCGGCGGTCACCGTGCTCCAGGCCTCCAGCGGCAGCTCGGACTCGGTCGCCCCGGCCGGGCCGGGGTAGAAAGCGACCAGGCGCTGCAGGCTCGAGTTGAAGAAGAAGAAGGCCAGCCCGACCGGGATCTCGAGCTGGTCCCACTGGCCCGGTCCGAGGCGGAAGTCGGGAAACGTGAAGAAACGGTCGGGCACCGCGCGGAAACGCAGTTCGGCCCCCTCGGCCGTGAACAGCAGATAGCACGGCCGGCAGCAGCACATCAGCGACCGGTTGGCCCGATCCACCACGTGGCCGTGCTCGTCGGCGATGGCCACGCCGCACATCTCGCACGCCTCGCCGGCCGGTGGCGGCGGCGGGCGGTCAGCGATTCGCCGCAGGACGAACAGCGGCGCGGAGTTCATGTCGCCGCTGCGGTGGGCGTCGCGAGCAGTCCGGCCGCCGCGCTCGGCACCGCCACCGACAGGACGCCGTCGCGGAGCAGGACCGGCAGCGGCTCCAGATGCTCGGCTGGATCGTCCAAGCCGGCCCCGGCCCGGCCCACGTCGAAATGCGCCCGGCACAGCGCGCACCGCAGCACGCCCGACCCGGTCGCCTCGCCGAGCCGGCGCTCGAGCGCGCTGCCGGCCAGGCTCTGGCCGCAGTGCCCGCACCGATCGTGAAAGCAGAAGACGTCGTTGCCGATGCGGCACGCGCAAATAGTCGATCCCCGGAGTTCGAAGCCAGCCAGCTGGCCGGGAGCGAGCTCGCTGAGCTCGGCGGCCTCGATCCAGTCCGCGCCCGCCGTCGGCCCCCGGTCGATCCGCGACCGCAGCGCGTCCAGGGCGATGACCCCGCCGACCGGCTTGGCCGCGGGCGCGGCCACCTCGATGGCGGTCATCTCCGGCGCCGCGGCCTGGACGGCTCCGGTCACCGCCAACTCCAACGTGACCGAGGAGGACGGGCAGCCGTCGCAGCTGCCGAGCAGGCGGAGTCGGACCACGCCTTGCTCGTCGATGCCGAGCAACTCGACGTCACCGCCATGCGTGCCCAGATAAGGGCGAACGCTGTCCAGGGCGCGCCGGATCCGAGTCTGGACATCGTAGGGGTGCAGGTCATGCACCAGCAGCAGGCCGGAGACGAGCTCGTCGTCGGCCATGGCGTCCATCGTCGCCGGGTCGAGCCGCCCAGCCTCGTCCAGGATCTCGAGCATCCGGGCCAGACCGGCGCCGTACAAGGTCGAGACGCAGGCGACCAGGTCCTCGGCGCGGGTCCGAGCCCCCGGGCCGCCGGCGGCGCTGGCCTCGATGAGCGACTCGATGCGATCTCCCGCCGCTCGCAGCTGATCCGTCTCCAGCGCCGAGCGGCCGTTCGCGGCCACGCTTACTCGCCGGTCACCGATTGGGTCGGCGAGTGCAGGGCTTGCAGCGTCACGCCGTCGCCGAGGTACATGTGCACGCCACAGGGCAGACAGGGGTCAAAACTGCGGACGGTCCGCATGATGTCGATGCCTTTGAAATGCTCGCGGTCGTTCTCCTCGAAGATCGGCTGGCCCTGCACCGCGTCCTCGTAGGGCCCAGGGGTGCCGTAGGAGTCCCGGGGGTTCGCGTTCCACGGGGTCGGCGGGTACGGGTGGTAATTGGCGATCTTGCCGTCTCGGATCACCATGTGGTGGCTCAGGACGCCGCGCACCGCCTCGGTGAAGCCGCAGCCGATGCCCTCCTCTGGCACCTCGAACTTCTCCCACGTCTTCGTGCGCCCAGCCCGGATCTCGACGAGCGCCTTTTCCGCGAAGTGCAGCGCGGCCGCGGCGGCGTAGGCCTGGAAGTAGGTGCGAGCCCGATTGCGCTCGATGGTGTTGCTCCACTGGGGAATCTTCCACTCCAGTTCGACTGGTCCCTTGAGCGCCGTCTTGGGCAGGTTGATCCTCACGCTGTTGCCGGTGGACTGCACGTAGCCGATGTCGACGAGGCCGGCCAGCGCCGTGACCCAGAGCCGGGCCAGCGGTCCGCCGCCGGTGTCCAGCGCCAGGTAGTCCTTGCCGTCAAACCAGCGCGGCGACATCACCCAGCTGTACTTCTCGTCCAGATCGCGCTTCTGCGGACGGGGATTCGTGTGCTGGTTCCAGGGATGACGTCGGTCGACCGGATTGCCGAGGGGGTCGTGCTTGACGAAGACCTCCTGGCCGTCCCAGTCGTCGTAATAGGAGCTGCCGAGCAAGATTCGAATGCCCAGGTTGATCTCGACCAGGTCGGTGGTGACAAGCTTGCCGTCGACCACCACGCCCGGGGTGACGTACATCTTGCGACCCCACTGCGTCATGTCCTGGTAGTCGAAGTTGCAGTAATCGGGATCCTGGAACGAGCCCCAGCAGGCCAGCAGCGTGCGGCGCAGGCCCACCTGCTCATAACCGGGAAGGGCTTGGTAGAAGAAGTCGAACAGGTCGTCGTGCATCGGCACGACCTTCTTCATGAACTCGACGTAACGCATCAACCGGGTGATGTAGTCGGTCATCAACTGGATGGTCGCGACGGTGCCCACGCCGCCGGGGTACAGCGTCGAGGGGTGGACGTGCCGGCCCTCCATCAGGCAGAACATCTCCCGGGTGGAGCGGCTGACTTGGAGCGCCTCGCGATAGAACTCGCCGGTGAACGGGTTGAGCGAGCGCATGATGTCGCCGATGGTCCGGTAGCCGTGCTCGGCGACGTGCGGAGACTCGGTGCGGTTGGCCTGTTCCAGCACGCCCGGGTTGGTCTCGGACACCATCTTTTCGCAGTAGTCGACCCCGACCAGGTTCTCCTGAAAGATGTTGTGGTCGAACATGTACTCGGCCGCTTCGCCGAGGTTGACGATCCACTCGCCCAGCGGCGGCGGCTTGACGCCGTAGGCCATGTTCTGGGTGTAGCAGGAGCACGTGGCGTGGTTATCCCCGCAGATGCCGCAGATTCGGCTGGTGATGAAGTGCGCGTCTCGCGGGTCCTTGCCCTTCATGAAGATCGAGTAGCCGCGGAAGATGGAGGAGGTGCTGTGGCACTCGGCGACGATCCGCTGCGTGAAGTCGATCTTCGTGTAGATGCCCAGGCTGCCGACGATGCGGGTGATGGGATCCCAGGACATCTCGACGAGGCCATCGTTGCCCTCGACGCTGTGGTTGGGGCGGGACTGGGTCGAGGTCATAGGGGTTACCTCTCTGAGGTCGCCGAGCTGGGGCCGAGCTGGCCCAGATGCCAATTACCAGGTTCGTCGGGCGCCGGTGGTCAGCTCGCTGCCCTTGGCGCGCCACTTCGGCTCCCGGTCGATCGTCTTCGTGGTGATCGCCCGCAAGTTGCGGACGGCCTTGCCGTAGACGCCGGAGGCGGTCGTCGAGATTTTGCCGCCCGGCGGCTCGTCCATGAAGGGCATGAACTTGTCAGGGAAGCCCGGCATCGTGCAGCCGATGCAGATCCCGCCCACGTTCGGGCAGCCGCCGACGCCGTTTAGCCAGCCCCGCTTGGGCACATTGCACTTGACGACCGGGCCCCAGCAGCCGAGTTTCACAATGCATTTAGGCGAGCCGTACTCGGTCGCGAAGTCGCCCTGCTCGTAGTAGCCGGCGCGATCGCAGCCCTCGTGCACCGTCTTGCCGAACAGCCAGCTCGGACGTAGCGCGTCGTCGAGCGGGATCATCGGAGCCTGGCCAGTGGCCTGGTAGAGCAGATAGGTGATGGTCTCCGACAGATTGTCCGGCTGCACTGGGCAGCCGGGCACGCAGACGATCGGCAGGCCGGCCTTCGACTTCCAGTCCCAACCCAGATAGTCGGGGACGCCCATGGCCCCGGTCGGGTTACCGGCCATCGCGTGGATGCCGCCGTAGGTGGCGCAGGTGCCGGCGGCGATGATGGCCGTCGCCTTCGGGGCGAGGCGGTCCAGCCACTCGCTGGTCGTCATCGGCTGGCCGGTGGCCGGGTCGTTACCGAACCCGCACCAGTAGCCCTCCTTGTGCAGCGCCTCGTTGGGAATGGACCCCTCGACGACGAGCACGAAGGGCTCCAACTCACCGCGGTCGGCTTTGAAGAACCACTCCAGAAAGTCGTCGGCGCCGCCGGTGGGTCCGCATTCGAAATCGATAAGCGGCCAGTGCACCGCGATCTTCGGCAAGCCGGGCAACGCTCCGAGCGCGATCTCTTCGATGGAGGGCTGCGTCGCGGCGGTGAGAGCCACCGAGTCGCCGTCACAGCTCAGTCCCGCGTTAATCCACAGCACATGAATGAGGGTTTCTTCCGCTTTGACCGCAGCCTCTGAGAGCATGCTCGCCGCTTTCCGGAACCCGCCGGTTCCCAGCCACTGGAATCGGGCGTCGATCCACCTGCGTGACCTACCACACGTTCTACGCTCTGCCGCCGGGCGAGGTCAAGAGCGCTTTCTCAACCCAGCTGCGGCGGCTGACCACCGGCCGTCGAACGCAGCCAGCCGTACCATTCGGCCAGTCCTTCGCCGCTGGTGGCTGACAGGATCAGCGCCGCCAGATCCGGATTCACCAGTCGGGCCGAGCGGATGCACTCCTCGACATCGAAGTCCACGTAGGGCAGCAGATCCGACTTGTTGATCACCAGCAGATCCGCCCCGGCGAACATCTGCGGGTACTTCAGCGGCTTGTCGGCGCCCTCGGTCACGGAGATGACCACGACCTTGGCCGATTCGCCCAGATCGAACATCGCCGGGCAGACCAGGTTGCCGACGTTCTCGATGAACAGCACCGAGCCGTCGCCCGGCCGCAGCTGGTCCAGGGCCAGCCGCGCCATCTCGGCGTCGAGGTGGCAGCCGGCGCCGGTGTTGACCTGCACGACCGGCACGCCCGTGGCGCGAATCCGGTCCGCGTCCAGCAGCGTCTCTTGATCGCCTTCGATCACGGCGACCGGCAACTCCTCGGCCAGGTCGGTGAGCGTGCGGACTAGCAAGGTCGTCTTGCCTGAACCGGGTGAGCTCATCAGGTTCAGCGCGGTGATCTGGTGATCCCGCAGCCATTGCCGGTTCGCGGCCGCCAGGCCGTCGTTCTTGGCCAGCACCTCGATCTCCAGTCGCTGGGTGCGGGTCGCCTTCGCCGCTGCACTGGCGTGG
>JAOPUY010000503.1 GCA_025963265.1 Frankiales bacterium
CCCGTGCCGAGGTACTTCTTGTGGAACTTCCCCTGGTCGTAGGTGCGGCCGATCCGCTCGACGTAGTCGTGGGCCTTCGCCCAGGCCAGCTCGTCGGTCTGGGCGACGATCGGACGGAAGGTCACCCAGATCTTGGGCAGCGTGCTGCGCCCGGCCGCCCGGGCGATGGCGTGCACCCGCTCGATCTCGCTGCGCAGGTCCTCCAGCGGCTCGCCCCAGAAGGAGAAGATGTCGGCCTTGGCCCCGCCGACAGCGAAGGCCTCATCGGACTGGCCGCCGATCGAGATCGGGATGGGCGACTCGTACGGGGCGAAGCCCGGTCCGAAGTCGTCGAACTTGTAGAACTGGCCCTCGTGGCTGAACGGGGCGGGCTCGGTCCAGGACCGGCGCAGCACGTCGATGAACTCCGAGGTGCGGGCGTAACGCTGCTCCTTGGGCAGGTAGTCGCCCTGTCGGGCCTGCTCGGCGTCGCTGCCGCCGGAGATGAGGTGGACGACCGCGCGGCCCTCGGTGAGCTGGTCCAGGGTGGCCAGTTTCTGCGCTCCGACGGTCGGGAACGTGGTGTTCGGGCGGAGCGCCACGATCGGCCGGAGGTGCTCGGTCAGCTGACCGACCGCGCTGGCGACGACAAACGAGTCGGCGCTGTTGGAGCCGTAGGGCAGCAGGGTGTAGTCATAGCCGCCTTCTTCTAGCGAGCGGACGTATTTGCGGAAGTACTTCAGGTCGATCCCGCGGCTGGGAACCGGGTTCAGCTCGGTCGAGGCGTTCAGGTGCGAGAGGCTGATGAAGCCGACCTCGTCCGATGCCGTGGCCGGCAGGCTCGAGTCAAAGTTCGGGTTGGGGTTGGTCATGCGAAGGTCCTCTCGGCCAGGTGCGGTTCGGTCTTGGCAGTGTTGGCATAGGCGCCGGGGTGGTCCTCCTGCAAGGTGCCGCGCTGGCCGGTGGCCTCGCGGTGGGCCAGTTCTTGCCGCACCAGCGGCACGACGTAGCGGCCGTAGTCGATGAGGTCGTTGAGGTTGTCATAGCCGCGGATGGAGATCAGCTCGGCGCCGAGGTCGACGTAGTCGAGGATGGCCGCGGCCACCGTCTCGGGCGTGCCGACCAACGCGGTGGACGCGCCGGCGGCGCCGGTCGCCGACGCGGTCGGCGTCCAGAGCGCCCGGTCGTGGACGTCTTGGCGGGAGGCGATCTCCAATAGCCGTTGCGAGCCGACGTTCTGCGGCGCGCCCCCGCCGAGGATGTTGCGGGGCGAGGTCATGCCCGCCAGCCCGGACTGACCGTTGGACAGCACGCCCAATGTCCGGTGCGCTTTCTCCCAGGCCAGCTCCTCGGTGGCCGCGATGATCGGACGGAAGGTGACCCAGATCTGCGGCCGGTCGGTCCGTCCGGCCTTCTCGGCCTCGAGGTTCACCGCGTCGATTTGCTGCCGGGTGTCGGCCAGCGGCTCGCCCCAGAGGCCGAAGATGTCGGCCCGCGAGCCGCCGACCCGGTAGGCGTCGGCCGAGGATCCGCCCACCGAGACCGGGATGGTCCCGTTGGTCGGGCGCACCGTGCTCAGGAAACCGTCGAATTTGTAGAACTCGCCCTCGTGGTCGAACGGCTCGGTGCTGGTCCAGACCTGACGCACGATGTCGATGTACTCAGCCGTGCGGGCGTAGCGCTGCTCTTTAGTGAGGAAGTCGCCCTCGCGGGCCTGCTCGGCGTCGCTGCCCCCGGAGATGAAGTGGACGACCGCCCGACCGCCGCCGAACTGATCGAGGGTGGCCAGCGCCTTGGCCGCCACTGTGGGGTACATGATGTTCGGCCGCAACGCGATGATCGGCGCCACTCGCTCGCTGCGGGCCACGATCTGGTTGGCGATCGCGAACGGGTCCTGGAACACCGAGGCGTAGGCGCACAAGGTGTAGTCGAAGTCGGCGTCCTCGAGCGCGTTGACGTACCGCTTGAAGAACGGCAGGTCGATCTCGGCCCGTCCGAGTCGGTTGAGTTCGTTGCTGGGGTTGACGTTGACGGCGCTGATGAACTTGACGGCCATGGGGTTTCGCTCTCTCCGGTGTGGGTCTGATCGACTTCAGGACGGCTGGGATCCAGCTTCGGGGCCGGTCGCGATGGGACGGCTCGGATCGGCCGACCAGGCCGACCAGGATCCGGGGTAGAGCGCCGCGTCCACGCCCGCGACCTGCAACGCCGCGATCTCGTGGGCCGCCGTGACCCCGGAGCCGCAGTACACGCCGACGTCCGATGCCCCGACTCCGGCCGCCGCGAAGCGCTCGCGCAGCTCGGCTCCCGAGCGGAATCGGCCGTCAGCGTCGAGGTTTCCGGCGGTGGGCACGCTGATCGCGCCCGGCACGTGGCCCGCGCGGGAGTCGACCGGTTCCACCTCGCCGCGGTAGCGCTCCCCGGCTCGGGCGTCCAGGAGCACTCCGTGCGCAGGCAGCGCCGCGGTCGCCTCGATGTCCAGCACGGGGAGGTGCCCCGCGCTCAGCGAGACGTCCCCGGCGTCGGGCCGGGTCGCATCGGTGGCGACCGGCCCGCCGCCGGCCAGCCACGACCGCAGCCCCCCGTTAAGGATGCGGACGTGGCTGACGCCGGCCCAGCGCAGCAGCCACCACGCGCGGGCCGCGCTCTGTCCACCGTTGTCGTCGTAGACGACGACGGACTGTCCCTGCCGCAGACCCCAGGTCCGCGCCGCCGCCTGCAGTTCACTCAGCTCCGGCAAGGGGTGGCGGCCCTGCTCGGCGGTGGCCGGCGCGGCGAGCTCGGTCTCGAGGTCGACGAAGACGGCGCCCGGAACGTGGCCGTCCAGGAAGTGCTTCTCGCCGTCCGGGTCGCCCAGCGCCCAGCGCACGTCGAGCAACGCCGGTGGGTTCCCGCCCGCCAGTTCGGCCCGCAGCGTCGCCGGCTCGACCAGCACGCTCGCCCCGGCGAGGACGTCGGCCAAGTCGGCCAGCGGCAGCGACCCCGGTTGGGTTCCCTCCTGCACCGCCTGGTGGACCCGGCTCAGCAGCGCCTCGTTGATCGGGGCCCGCCGGCGCAGCTGACGCGCCAGCAGCGCGATCTCGCCGTTCAGATAGTCGGTCTCCACGCCGCGCCCGCGGGCCAGGCTCTGGAAGGTCGAGCTCCCGGGCCGTTCGTGGCCCGCGATCGGGGCGTGGCCGAAGCGGTCGAGCTGGACGGTGCTCTCGGTCGCGGTGTCGGCTGGGTCAAAGCCGGCCGCGGTGAGAATCTCGCGGGCCTCGGCCTGGACCAGGCGGGCGGCCCGGTCCCGCTCCGGACCCGCCGGGTAGAGGGCGTCCAGGACGAAGGTGGCGCTGCCCAGCAGCTTGCCGGCCTTCCAGCGCGAGAGGTCCTCGACCACCTGCACCTCGAAATCAGCGGCGACCAGGTCCGCGGCGATGATCTGGGTCGCGGCCGAAGCCGGCTGACCCACCGAATCGGGATAGCCGCCGAGCCAGAACACCCCGGCCGCGGGCGTGGACGGCGTGGCGACCACGCCGTCGCTGACGTAGGTCGAGGGCACCCACACCACCGAGCCGATGACCGTCGCGAACCGGCGCAACGCGCTGCGTTCGGCGTCCAGTCCGTTCTGCATGGTGAAGACCGGTAGCACCTCGCCGGCCCGGGCTCGGCCGCCGTCGACTGGTTGGCCGGCCCACTGTCCGAGCACGGCGTCGGCGTCCTGGGTCTTGGTGGCCAGCACCAACACGTCCGCGCTGGTCAGGCTGAGCTCGTCCGGGCCTGCGGCGATGGGCACGTCGACCGTCCACGCCGCGTCCGGCCGGAGGTAGCGCACGCCGCCCGTCCGCAGCAGTTCCAGCTGACGGCCGCGGCCGACGAGGACGACCTCACGGCCGCCGCGCTGTAGCTCCGCGGCCAGCGTCACCCCGACCGCGCCGGCGCCGATGATCACGTACCTGGTCATGCGCGCTCATTCGGGATCGCGGTGCAGACGGTGTCAGAGCGGGTGAGAGTCATCAAGCACTTTCCCTGTGGGCGGCGGACCACGCGGCGTCACTAGCTCGCGCGGCGGTTGGGCGCAATCGAAGGGGCTGGCGCGTTGGCGAAACATCACGACACGCGGATTGCGCGGTGAGGCTAAGCGCACGATCCAGCCAGTTGAGGTTCTAGCGTCAACAGCAGCTGGTGCCGCGCCGCTGTAGATCGATCACTCGACGCTGGGTCAGGTGCTGCGAGACCAACGTCTGGACCGGCCGGACGAGCCGAGCGTGGGCCGAACGCGACGCCAGGCCGCACCCGCACTCCACCTCTATCATGTCTAGGAATCTAGTGGACATTGCAATCGGTGTCCAACGCAGGCGTGGTCGCCGCGCCGCTCCAGCTGTCCCGCGGCGCGCCCTACGTGACGGGACTGAGCCCGCCGTCGAAGTTGATTCCCACGCCGGTGATGAAGGCGCTGCGCTCGGAGAGCAGGAACAGGGCCAGATCGGCGAATTCCGACGGCAGGCCGACTCGGCCGACCGGGATATTGGCCGTCACGCCGATCTTGTCGTAGTACTCCTCGACCGTGACGCCCTGGGCGGCGGCGCCGCGTTGCCCTTGCCCGCTGCGGACTATTCCGATCAAGACGGCGTTGACCCGGATCTGATCCGGTCCAAACTCGCGCGAGAGCGCCTTGGTGAGCGCCAATCCGGCGGCTCGGCTGACCGAAGTCGGGGTCGACCCCGCCCCGGGCGCCTTGCCCGAGATGGCCAGGACGTTGACAATGCTGCCGGCGCCCGCGGTTCGCAGGTGCGGCAGCGTCAGGCGAATCAAGCGAATGGCCGCCCGCAGCTTGAGGTCTAGGTCCTCATCCCACAGGGACTCGGTCTGGGCGTCAAAGGGCACGGCCGAGCTCGCGCCGGCGTTGTTGACCAGCCCGTCGATGCGTCCCCAGCGGTCGAGCGCCGCGGCCACGAAACGCTCGAGATCGGCCTCCTGGCGCACATCGGCTCGCACGCCGATCACGTCGCCGCCGGCGGCGACCAGCTCGCCGGCTAAGGCCTGAACCCGATCTTCGCTGCGCGCGCAGAACGCGACCTTGGCCCGCTCCTGGGACAGCGCGCGAACCAGCGCGGCGCCGAGGCCATCCGATCCACCGGTGACGAGGACGACCTTGCCGGCCAGCCCGAGCTCCATGACAACCGCCTCACTGTCGCTGAGTTTCGCAGCGCTAGCGTAGTTCCTCGGCCAACGCGGCTGTCCCGGCGGTCAGGCCGGCGGCACCGAGCCCGCTAGCTGTCGCCGGCCCAGTTCTGCCCGGCGTCCTGAACCTGCCGGAAGGTCTTTCCCCGGTCGAAGCTGGGCTCCCTAGGCAAGCCGAGCACCCGTTCGCCCAACGCGTTGCGCTGGATCTCATTCGTGCCGCCGGCAATGGCCGTGACCCGGGAGTTCAGGTACCCGAGGGAGAAGGTGAGCGCGTCACGGTCACCGGGCTCCCAAGCGAGCGCGGCCGCACCGCCCACGTGCATGGCCTTTTTCGCGCGCTCGGGCTCCATCAGCCCGACCGCGAGCTTGGAGTAAGAGATGATGGCGGGCCCGGCGGGGTGCCCGGCGAGCATGAGCCGGGCCAGCCGCGCGCCGAGCGCGCGCACGGCGAAGTCGCCGGTGTGCGAGGTCGCGATCAGTTGGCGGGTGTGCGGGTCGCCGGTGCGCCCGGTGCGACGGGCCATCTCGACCAGATCTGGGGCGAGCGGACCGGGGCCGGTCAGGGTGAGCACGGAGGTGAGACCGCCTGAGCTTGCCTCTCGTTCGTACTGCAACACGCTTTGCGCGACGGCCCACCCCTCGCCCACGCCGCCGATGCGCTCGCTGTCGGCGATGACGACGTCGTGGAACTCCTCGCGGCAGAACTCGGCGTCACCGGTGATCTCAGTCAGCGGTTCCACCGTCACGCCGGGCAACGCGGTGCCGACCGCGAACCAGGTCAGCCCTTTGTGCTTGGGGACGTCCCAATCGGTGCGGGCCAGGCAGAGTCCGAAATCGGCGTAGTAGGCGCCGCTGCTCCAGACCTTCGACCCATTCAGCACCCAGTGATCGCCCTCGCGGACCGCGGTGGTGGTGACGCCGGCTAAGTCCGAACCGGCACTGGGGTCCGACAGGAACTCGGCCCATAACTCCTCCCCGGCCAAGATCGGGCCGAGATGGCGTTGCTTGAAGTCCTCGCTGGCGTGCCGCAGCGCGGTCTGCGCGATCACCGCGAGGGTCACGACGCCGGCGATTCCCAGATCGGGCGTGATGAAGTCCTTGGCCTCGTCGAGATAGGCGAGTTCATGGGCTCGGGTCAGGCCGCGACCGCCGTACTCGACCGGCCAGGTGATGCCGGCGTAGCCGCCGCGATGGACCAGGGCCTGCAGCGCGCGCTGCTCGGCGATATCCTCGACGGTGCGGTGGACCAGCCCGCGCGTTCTCTTGAGCGCGTCGGTGCGCCGCTCCAGATTGGCCTCCAGCCAGGCCCGGGCCTGCGCGCGGAATTGTTCGACTGAGATGGACGCGGGGGCTGCGGTTTCGGTCATGACTGCTCACCCGTCGGTTGGGCCGCGAGCGAATGCAGCTCGCAGATGCGTTCGTTATGCCATTGCGCAGTGCCGAACAGCGCGGCGTCGGTGGTGATCCGGCGCAGGAACAGGTGAAAGTCGTTCTCCCACATGTAGGAGATGCCCCCCAGCGATTGCCAGACCGCGTGCGCGACGTCCACGCCCGCGTCGGCGACGTAGGCCTTGGCCATGCTGACGATCTCATCGGCGTCGGGCGTTTCCTCGTCAACTGCCTGGGCCGCCGCGTCGCACATGGCTCGGCTCGTCTCGAGCTTCAGGCTCGCGTCCACCAACAGATGCTTGATGGCCTGGAAGGACCCGATCGGCCGGCCGAACGCGGTGCGGTCCTTGGCGTATTGCAATGCGACGTCGAAGATGTGGCCCATGGAGCCGGTGGTCATGGCCGTTGCCAGGACCAGGGCCGTGCGCACCTGGCGCGCGACGCCGTCCGTGCCCACGGCCCGGGCGCCGACCAGCGAGGTCACGGGCACCTCGACGTTGGTCAGCGTGACGGTGTAGAAGGCCCGGGTGATGTCGAGGCTGTCCAGTCGGTCGAGCCGCAGGCCCGGTTGCCCGGTCGGGATCAGGAATTGGCTGACCCCGGCACCGTCCCGGGCCGACATCAGGATCCAATCCACCGCCCCGGCGTCGAGCACCATCGGCAGGCTTCCGTTGAGCACGAAGCCAGCCGGCGATGACTCGGCCTGGACGTCTGACCCGCTTCCCCAGTAACCCGGGATGCTGCTCGCGGCCCAGGTCGCGAGTTGGCGCCCAGCCACGATGTCCGGGCCGACCTTCGTGCGGTGAGACTCAGAGCCGAGCTGCGACAGGGCCAATTGGACGACGACGGACTCCACGAACGGACCCTGCCCGAGGGCCCGTCCAAACTCCTCGGCCACGACGGCCGAGCGGGCCAGCGACTGCTCGCCGCCGGCCGGCAGGAAGTGCCCGCTCGCGCCGAGTTCGCTCCAGCGCGGCCGGTCCAGCACCGCCCCGGCTTCGGCGAGGGCCCGCACCTCGGTGAGCGACCAGCCGCTCTCGTCGAAAAAGCCGAGCACCGGATCAGTGATCGGGCGCCGGTCTGGCTCGATCCATCGTCCGGCCGCGCGCGAAGCATCGTCTGCCATTCTCGACCTCGCCGTCCACAGCGGTTCGCTACCGATCCGATCGGGACCGGTAGAAGTGTGGGCCAAGGCTACCGCCTGGCTAGCGCCGCGCCCGCTTGACGACGAGGCCGCCGAGTAGCCGATCGACGGTGAGGACCGATTCGTCGCGGGCGGCGATGGGGTCCTCGGCGTTGGCGATGTACAGCGCGGCCTCGTCGATCGCGGCGAGCAGCACGTGGGCCAAAACGCTGGTCGGCTGCGGGCTGAGGGTCTTCTCGGCGACGGCCAAGTCGAGCAGGCCCTGGATGCTGCCGAGGCCGTATTGCTCCTCCAACTCACGCCACTCCTGCCAGCCGAGCACGGCGGGGCCGTCGATGAGCAGGATCCGCTGGACCTCGGGGGTGAGCGAGGCGTCGAGGAAACCCAGCAGCCCTTCGCGCAACCGTCCGTAGGCGTCCTTCGGCGCCGGGGTGGCGCGAGCGGCATCGGGCGTGGCGGTGGTGACCAGATCGGTCTCGACGCGTTCGAAGACGGCGCGAAAGAGCGCCCGCTTGTCGGCGAAGTGGTGGTACAGCGCGCCCCGGGTGCCGACCCCGGCGGCGGCCACGATCTCCTCGGTGCCCGTCTCGAAGTAGCCCTTCTCCACGAACAGCCGCCGCGCCGCGACGATGATCGCCTCTCGCGTCGCCTCGGCCTTCTCCGCGCGCGCGTAGAGCGCTGACGGGCCGGGCTTCGGGCTGCTCACTCGCTCAGTCTGACAGGTCCGAGCGCATTCCTCAGACGGCCCTTTCGGCCCTCGCCCGACTCTAGCGAGATCAGGTCTCGATGCGTTAGCGTCACCGAGACGGCGGCTCAGCCCAGGTGAGGTGCGGTGGTCTCGGCCGTCTGACCTCGCTCGTCCTACCGTCATGGAGAGGGAACTGAGTTGAGAGCTGGCCTGGCGAGTTCACTCGACTCGTTCGCCGTCCAGGACGCTGCTCAACCCGACCACGTGGCCGTCCGGACGGTCATCATTGCCTGATTTTCACACCCTCGCGCACCGCGACTTCCCCGAAGGATGAGGCCCATGACCGTCGAATTGCCCACGACCGACAAGTACACCGACGTGCAGGAATCCGCGGTGGAACTCACCTCGCGCTACGCCGGGACGGTGCCGGCCCTGGTGTTTCGGCCGACGGGGGACGGTCCGTACCCAGCTGTGGTGATCGGCGTGGAAGCCTATGGGATTAACGACTTTGGGCGACGGGTGGCGGCCAGTTTGGCCCACCGCGGATACGTCGTCGTCGTGCCGGACTACTACCGCGGCCACGGTCTGAAAGACCCGGAGAACTACCTCGACTTCACCGAGGTCATGGGGGCGATCGACGGCCTGGATTTCACCGCTGGCGCGCACGATCAGCTCGCGGCCATCGACTACGCGGCTGGACTCGACTATGTGGATGCCGACCGCATCGCCGTCTGGGGCTACTGCACCGGCGGCACGTTGTCGCTGCTGGCCGCGGAGCTGTCCGATCGCATCGCCGCCGCCGTCCTGTTCTTTCCCAGCCAGCCGACCTTCCCAGAGCTCAACCGGTCGCGTCCGGTGAACGCGATTGATCTGCTCTGGGCTATCCGTTGTCCGGTGTTGGTCATCTACGGCGACCAAGACGACATCATGCCGGCCGCTGGCATCGCCGACCTCCGCGAGCGTTTCACCCGCTGGGGTGTCGATCACGAGATTAGGGTTTACGCCGGCGCCGGCCACGCGTTCTCGGCTCCGGTGGCGCCGCTTCGCAACGACGCCGCCGATCGGCTTGCGTGGCCCGACGCGGTGGGCTTCCTCGACTCGCACCTCGCGCGGTAATAGCTCATGACAGTGCTCGTAACGGCGGATCTACCGGTGGACGGGCCCCCACCGCCGTTCACGGTCACCGAGGCGTTCGACCTCATTCGCGGGCGGTAGCAGCGACCTCCGCCACCAGCGAGGTGTGGGCCGCGGCGGCAGCCGAGCAGTTAACGTCGTTGGGGTGAGCACACCGCAGGAAGAACGGGACGCCGCCTTGGTCGCGTACCGGAGCGCCTGTGCCGAGTTCGAACAAGCCCAAGAGCACTGGGATTCGTTCTTGGCCCGGCCCGAGCTGACCGAGACCGAATCGGTGGCTGCCGACGCTGCCTTCGACCGGCTCAAGCAAGCGAACCAGGCGCGGCAGGACGCGCTGGACTGGCTATGGGTGGCCTGGCGTAACCGTCCGGAGTTGGCTTAGGCGCGCAAGCACGAGGGCGCGGGGTGGGCCCGGAGCGTTAGGGGTTCACCGTCTGGCGGGGGACGCGGTCCGGGTTCGGCGCCGTTCCGACGACCCGCTCGAGGAGGTTGGAGAAGATCAGCCCGATGACCGACCAGATGATCAGTTGGTTGATGATCGAGTAGAACCGGAACTTCCACAGCACGTCGGCGTCAAAGCCGGGGTACACCAACTGCCCAGCCGGATTGGTGATCGGCTGCGGGGTCTCGGTCGCGGCCCGCGCGTAGCCGGTCGCGCTGGACTGGACCACGTTGGCGTGCAGGTTGCCCAGGCTGGGCAGCACCGCCATCAGCGCGCAGAACAGCACGAGCAGGGCGCCGGCCGACAGCAACGTCGCGTGGAAAACCCCGAAGCGCCGCGTCAGCCGGCGGCCGAGCACGACTGAGAGTCCGAGCAAGATCAGGCTCCCTGCGACCATCGTCAAGTAGAGATGCCCCCGAGTGGCGATGGTGAAAGTGTGCCCGATGGCCGGCGGGTTGGCCGGGTACTTGACGAAGGGCAACAGGTAGACGCCGAGGAAGCCGAAGCCCGCGATCAACAGGCCGAGGGTGCGAGGCCGCACGCCGAACCGGCCGTGCAACACCAGGTAGGTCACGGCGACGAGCGCGCCCATCGCGGTCGAGAAGGCGATGATGCCGGTCGCCATGCCCACCGTCGACTGGATGCTCCGGCTGAAGATCTCCGGCCCGTCAAGGCTGACCGCCACGCCCTGGGCCTTGTCGATCGCCGTGATCGCGGCGTCGCGGCCGGACTCGTAGTCGATCGCTTTGTCGATATAGGGCTCGGCAAAGATTCGGGCGAAGACGAAGCCGAGGATGCCGGCGATGAAGCCAGCTAGGGCGCCGCGCAGGATTACACGAATTTCCATCGGACTTAGTCCTGTCTAGGTAGGTAGACAGCGACTAATGGCAGGGGAAGCCGAGGAAGTGGCGCGCGTCGTGGACCCACTCATGGACGACCAACGTCTTGCCGAAGACCGAGCTCATACCCTCGTCAATGCCGACGAAGTAATAGGCGAGCAGCGCCAGCAGCACCGTGAAACCGAGGATCATCGCGACTCGAGTGGCCGGCAAAACCGCCGGAATGGTCACGGTCTGAGTGGGGTTCTGAACGGCAGAGGTCATGTCAGTCTCCTTCGGGATGGATGCGTCCCGCTAGATCGGATGTGCGCTCCGAGGAGGTCTGGCTCCTGGCGACGATGCCAGTCACAGTGGCGCGACCGTGTCGGATTCTCACCGACTTCTCCTCGGGGTGCGGCTCAACTTCAAGCCGTGCCCGCGTATGCGGATACGGGGTACAACCTACCGCGAACCGACAGCGGAGTAAATCGCCGCAGCAAGCTCGTGCCTCACGCTCCGGCGGCACGGTGCCTGACGGTGTGTCGCGGGCCCGCGCGTGCTCATGCGACGCGGGTGACGCGGCTGCACTTGAGGGCTACTAAACCAACTAACAACGCCGGGTAGCCATTCGGCTCTCGTCGGAAATTGGGTCTGAGATCGATTCGGAGCGGGGTCACCATGACATTGCTGAGGTTCATAGGCGGTCCGTGGCACGGGACCGAGCGCGAGATGCGGCCGGTGGAGACCGGCTCGGCGACTGAAGAGGCGTTCTACACCGATGACCCCGGCGCCGGGTTTTATCGAGCCGACCCGGCGCCGGGCCGCGCCGAGGACCACGCCGCGCAGACCGTCCCGCTCGCGGTCCGCTGGCACCCGTCCGCGCTGCGCTGAAATGCGGGCCGCCGTGAACGCTGCCGTGAAGCCCCGAGTTACGCCCTAGTCGATGGTGTTCCGGCCGGCCGGCCTTAGGACCACGGAGTTGGGCGTAACTCGGGGCATCCCCCCGACCCGCTAGTCTCGCGACATCGCGGCCGCATAGTGGCTCTCCAGATCGACGTAGGCGTCGTCGGCCACGTCGAACACCACCTTGACGATTTCACCGCCGGTGAACTCGAACTTCGGCGAGTACTCACTCGACACGGCGTCGCCGCCGTCGTAACCGATGCACAGGCCCTCTCCGCACAGCGAGAAGTGCCCGGTCATGGTGCGAATCTCCTGCTCGGCCACCACCTGGTCGTCGACGTGCAGCCGCAGCGGACCGTAGGACTCGTGGTGCTCACCCAGCCGTTCTTTGGTGAACTCCACTCCCAACAGGTGCCGCCCGGACTGGGGCACCGGTCCCACCACTCGGGTCTCGGGCGCAATGCCGAGGAAGTTGTAGGCATAGACCAGCTGGCGGTCCTTGATGTAGAGCGAGTGGCCGCCAAAGCGTGAGCCGCAGGCGAAGATGACGCCCCGCGCCTGCGGACCGAGCTCCACTTCCGCGATGATCTTGTACGAGACGGCGTGCACGTTGGCCGCCGAGCGCTCCGGGACCTCCGTGGTGCCCGGGTAGTAGACGTACTGCCCCGACGGCGGCACCGGCACCTTGAACTCCATCTCCAGGAATTTCTCGAGGTCCGCGCCCACGACCTGCATGTCATTGAGCGGCAGCACGTTGTTGGCCTGCGCCTCGGACATCCACAGCTGCTTGAGCTGGGCCACCTTCTCCGGGTATTGCTCGGCCACGTCGTGCGCCTCGGCCCGGTCGGAGTCGGTGTGGAAGAGCTGCCAGCGGTCGGAGTCGAACTTGCTCATGCCGCTGATCGGCCCGTGCTCGGTGACCGCCTTCCAGCCCTGATGCCAGATCCCGCGCATGCCGAACATCTCGTAGTACTGGGTCTCCTTCGTCGTGGGCGCATCGGCCGAGTCGAAGGAATACCGCATGGACACCCCCGCGAGCGGTGACTGCGTCACGCCGTTGATCTGCTCGGGCATCTCGAGGCCGCAGCAATCGAGGATGGTCGCCATGATGTCGGTCGAGTGGTGATACTGCTCGCGCACCTCGCCGCGGGACTGCATGCCGGCCGGCCAGGAGATCACCAGCGGGTCGCAGATCCCGCCCTGATAGGTGTAGCGCTTGAACATCCGGAACGGAGCCGAGAAGCCGACCGCCCAGCCGGTGGGGTAGTGGTTGTACGTCGCCGGCGTCCCGAGCTGGTCGATCAGAGGCAGGTTGTCGGCCATCTCGTCCGGGAAGCCGTTGAAGAACTTTCCCTCGTTCACCGAGCCGTTCGGACTGCCCTCGCCCGACGCGCCGTTGTCCGCGCAGTAGATCACGATCGTGTTCGCCAGCTGACTGGACTCCTCGAGGTAGTCGATGATGCG
>JAOPUY010000138.1 GCA_025963265.1 Frankiales bacterium
GCCGGGTGGAGTTGTTCAACGGTTCGGGGGGGACGGTGCAGTTGTTGGCCGACGTCTCGGGCTACTACAGGTCCTGATCGCCCTCCGCAGTCTCGGCCAGCCCAGACCGGCCTCAGCCGGCCCCAGCCAGCCTCAGCCAGCTCTAGCCAGCCCCGGCGAGTGCGGTGGGCGGTGCAGTCGCTACCGTCCAGAGATCATCGGCGACGGATGGGGGAGCTGGCCATGCCTATGGCTGTGCCTATGCCTATGGCCATTGCTGTGGCTGTCGCGGTGGCCGGACTGAGCGCCTGCGGCGCCAGCCATTCCAACCTCAGTTTCCGCTACGTGCACTCGACCAAGACCGACGAGCTGATCCCGCTCGTCGATCGTCGGGCGGCGGGCCCCGTGCAAGGCGCCCTGATGACGGGCGCGGCCTACCACCTGGCCGCCGACCGCGGTCAGGTGGTCGTTCTGAACTACTTCGCCTCCTGGTGCGGCCCGTGCGCGGTCGAGACGCCGCAGTTCGACGCGATTTATCGGGCGCGGCACGGCGGCGGCGTGACGTTCGTCGGCGTCGACGCCAAGGACAGCCCGCGGAGCAAGGCGGCCGACTGGCTGAACCAGAAGGGCGTCAGCTTCCCGGTGATCTATGACCCGAGCGCTGAGACCGCGCTAGAGCTCGGCGGCGTCCCGATCATGACGCTGCCGGCCACCGTGTTGATCGACAAGCACGGCCGGGTCGCCGCCGTGTACCAGTCCGCGCTGCTGCCGGCCGACCTCAACCCGGTGCTCGATCAACTCGCTGACGAGGCCTGACCGTCGGGTTCTGACCGTCCGGCCGCGCTGGCGAGTCGATCGAGACGACCCGGCGGCTACCCGGCCGAGACCACGCCGTCGAGCTTGGCCAAGGACTGCTCGAGCATCGACAGCGGCACGACCGGCCAGCGGGCCGGGTCCTTGCGGTGCTCAGGGATGCCACTCCAGTCGCAGTAGGACGTCACCAAGGTCTCCCCGTCGCCGGCCGGTTCCAGCCGGTAGCCGTACACGTGACCGTAGGGGCGGCCCTTGGGGGTCATGACCGACCACTCAAGCAGCGCGTTCTCCTCGAAGTCGGTGATGACCACGGTGACGTCGTACTCAGCCATGTCCGGGATGTCGCCGAGCGGACGGCGATCCATGTGCATCGCGAAGGTGTCGCCGACCGCGGTCACCGGCTTGCTGTCCGGTGCGGCGATCAGCATGCCCGAGCCGTCGATCTGAACGTGCCCCTGGGGGCTGGAGACCACGCCGAAGATCTGCGCGGCCGGCGCTTTGATGTTGCGGGTGGTCGAGATGCGCTCTGGTGCTGGCTGCTCAGTCATGGCACTCCTTGATGGTGGTCCGGGCCTGGTTACTTGACACTGTAAATGATTACTTGACGCTGTAAATAGCGATCAAGCGGCCCTCAGCCGGCTAAGCGTTTCGCGATGTCGTCGGGAAAGGCCTTGGCCGCGATGAGCAGCGCCGACCACTGGTCCAGTCGGCCGATTATCTCTTCCACGTTCGGGCCGAGCGCGTCGAGCACCGGCGCGCATTGTCGATCGGTGACCGCCTCGATCCCGGCCCGCAGCTGCGCTCCGGCCGCCGTGAGCTGCCCGTCGCCGACCCAGCCGCGGCGCTCGGCCCGGTCGATGGCCGCCTCGATCGCCGGGGCGCTCCAGCCCCGGGTCGCGGTGTAGCTGCCGATCGGCATGCCGGTCCACAACTCGGTGAGCACGTTCATGACGATCGGATCCACGCCGGCCGCCGCCACCGCGATGAGGTGGCTGTCGCCGCGATACTCCCGCAGCGCCTCGCAGGCCCACCACAGGCGCCCGGCCGGCTCACTGGGAACGGCCGCGGCGACCCGCCCAGCGAACAGGCAGCGGCCGGCCCTCGGCGCGGCGCGGGCCGCTTCGACCAGCGCGTCGGCCGTCCCGGCGACCGGCTGCCCGGCGAGGAGCTCGCTGAGGCTGGCCGTGGCCGCCTCGGCCCTGATCGGCAGCACGTCCTCGGGCTGAAACTCGGCCGCGGCCCGGGCGAAGGCCTGCGCGATCAGGTCGGGCTCGAACCAGCCGAACGCCGCGGCGACCACAGCCGGCGCCACGTCGCCCAGGAAGGCGCCTCGCCCGTAGACGTAGGCCGACAGCCCCTTGAGACCGAGGCCGCGCCCGCGGGAGCCGGTCGCGTCGCTCCAATAGGCGTGGGCGCCGATCGGCTCCAGCGCGTCCCGCAGCCGCCGGGCGGCCGAGGCGGCTTGAAAGTCGGCCAAGGCCGTCGGCTGCTGCTCGGTCATCGCCACACCTCGGGGAGAGTCGGCACGCCTGAAGGATCATCAGGCCGTTGACTGCATACTGCAGTACGGAATTGATCATTGAACAGACCAGATGACATCGGAGAGCAACTACATGCAGTTGAGAACGCTAGGACGCACCGGCGTCAAGGTGAGCGCGCTGTGCCTGGGGACGATGACCTTCGGCAACGAGGCGGACTTCGACGCCGCCCAGGCGATCGTCGACCGCTACCTCGAGGCCGGCGGGAACTTCGTGGACACCGCCGACGTCTACCAGCGCGGCGCCGCTGAGGAGATCACCGGCCGCGCGCTGGGCGCTCGCCGCGCGCAGGTCGTGTTGGCGACCAAGGGACGCATGCCGATGAGCGATGACCCGCTGGACCGCGGGGCAAACCGCCGGCACCTGACCCGGGCCGTCGAGGCCTCGCTGACCCGCCTGGGCACCGACTGGATCGACCTGTATCAGGTGCACTGGCCCGACCCCTCGGTCCCGATCGAGGACACCCTGGCCGCCCTGGACGACTTGGTCAACGCCGGCAAGATCCGGTATGTGGGCTTGAGCAACTACCTCGGTTGGGAGTTGCAGCGCGGCATCGACGCCTGCGAGCGGCACGGTTGGGCGCCGATCGTCTCGCACCAGCCGCAGTACTCGCTCATCTCCCGTGAGATCGAGCTGGAGACCCTGCCGCTCTGCGCCGCCAACGGCATCGCGGTCTTGCCGTGGAGCCCGCTCGGCGGCGGCGTGCTGACCGGCAAGTACACGGCCGCGGCCGCGGTGCCGGCCGACAGCCGGCTCGGCGCTTCAGAGGCCCAGGCCAAGCGCCGATTGAGCGAGCAGAATCTGCAGGTCGCTCAGGCGGTCGGGGCGGTCGCCGAGGCGATCGGAAAGACCTCGGCCCAAGTCGCCCTCAACTGGGTGCTGCATCGGCCCGGGGTCACCTCGCCGATTCTGGGCGCGCGCAACGTGGGCCAGCTCGAGGACAACCTCGGCGCCGAAGGCTGGGAGTTGGCGGCCGAGCAGGTCACGGCCCTCGACCGGGCCAGCCGGCTGCCGCTGCCCTATCCGCACGACATGTACCGCCTGATCAACGCTATGTGAGCTCGCGGCGCGGCGAGTTGCGGCGCGGCGAGTGCGCTGAGCTCGGGGCGCGATGGCCGGCGGGTGGACTCAGTCCGCCCGCCGGCTGGGCGCTCAGACGGCGGCTAGCGTGGCCAGGGCCTGACCGTGCTCGCGCGCAGTCCGCTCGGCGGCCGCGTGCAGCTCCGCGGCCAGTTCCTTGAACTCGTCCAACGCCGGGTTGACCCCGACCAGGGTGAACTCCGACTCGACGATCCGCAGGTCCAGCTCCCAGACGTCGGCCAGGATGCGTCGGATCCAGCCGGTGGCGTGGTCCCAGCCCTCCCGCGGCGTGCCGGCCCCGTACGCGCCGCCCCGCACGACGACCAAGACGGCCGGCTTGCCCTTGAGGGCTGGCTCGGTGCCCGCGGCCATCCGTGGGTCGGTGAGGATCAGGTCGACCCAGGCCTTGAAATGCTGGGACACGCCGAAGTTGTAAAGCGGGACCGCGAACAGCAGGGCGTCGGCCTCGACGATCTCATCGGCGGCTTGCGCGGCCAGCGCGACCGCTGCGCTCTGCTCCGGGCTGCGTTGTTCGGCCGGCAGGTAGGAGCCGCTGACGGCGGCCGCCCAGCTACTTGACGGGATCGGCTCGGCGCCGATGTGGCGGGCGCGGACGACAGCGCCGGGATTGCCCTGGCGCCACTCCTGCTCGACGATGTCGGCGATCGCACGGCTCTGCGAGCCCTCGACCCTGATGCTGGCGTCCAGCCGAAATAACGACATGCGTCGATCTCCTATCGCGCGGCCCCGAGGCCGATTCGCAGTGAAGTCAAAGTGACTAGCTTTATCGAAGTGACTGCTCAATCAAAGTGACTGTCACATGCTTTGTCAAGCGAGCGCGTGCCGCCCGCCGCTCCTCGCGACTAGCAGAGTCCGAGATCTTCGCCGCCGGTCAGGTGGTCTGGGCGATGTTCACCATCCACTTGACGCCGAACTTGTCTTCGCACTGGCCGAAGACGTCGCCCCACATCTGCTTCTCCAACGGCACGGAGACTGTGCCGCCGTCCGACAGCTTGTCCCAGTAGCCCCGCAGTTCGCCCTCATCGTCGCCGCTCAGGCT
>JAOPUY010000144.1 GCA_025963265.1 Frankiales bacterium
CGCCTGAGCAGGCCTCGCAGCGCCCGCCCTTGACGTTGAAGGAGAACCGGCCCGGAAGGTAGCCGCGGACCTTCGCTTCAGTGGTCTCGGCGAAGAGCTTGCGGATGTTGTCAAACACACCCGTGTACGTGGCCGGGTTGGAACGCGGAGTGCGGCCGATGGGGCTCTGATCAACGTGCACCACCTTGTCCAGGTGTTCCAGGCCCTGGACGGTCTTATGCCGGCCGGCCACCTGTTTGGCGCCGTTGATGCGGTTGGCCAGCGTGGCGTAGAGGATGTCGTTGACCAGCGTCGACTTGCCCGAGCCGGAGACCCCGGTGACCGCGACCAGCACCCCGAGCGGGAAGCTGACGTCGAGGTTGCGCAGGTTGTGTTCGCGCGCGCCTTCCACCACGAGCTCGCGGCCCGGCGTGATCGGCCGGCGAGTGGCTGGGATCTCGATCGCCCGACGGCCGGAGAGGTAGCCGCCGGTGATCGATTCCTGCGACTTCAGCAGATCCTCGACGGTGCCCGACACGACGACCTCGCCGCCGTGCTCCCCCGCGCCCGGGCCGATGTCGACCACCCAGTCGGCCGCTCGGATGGTGTCCTCGTCGTGCTCCACCACGATCAGGGTGTTGCCGAGGTCGCGCAGCCGCACCAGCGTCTCGATGAGGCGGCGGTTGTCGCGTTGGTGCAGGCCGATGGAGGGCTCGTCGAGCACGTACAGCACGCCGACCAGCCCGGCGCCGATCTGGGTGGCCAGCCGGATGCGCTGGGCCTCGCCGCCGGCGAGCGTCGCCGCGGCCCGGTTGAGCGACAGGTAGTCCAGTCCGACGTCGACTAGGAAGCCGAGCCGGGCGTTGATCTCTTTCAGCACCCGCAGCGCGATCAGCTCCTCGCGCTCGTTCAGCCGCAGGCTGCGCAGGAACTGAGCGGCCTCGCCGATCGACAGCGCGCAGACCTCGGCGATCGAGCGGCCGGCCAGCGTGACCGCCAGGATCTCGGGCTTGAGGCGGGTGCCGCCGCAGGTCGGGCAGTCCACCTCGCGCATGTAGCCCTCGTACTTCTCCCGGCTCCAATCGCTGTCGGTCTCCGAGTGCCGCCGCTCGAGCCACGGAATGACGCCCTCGTAGCTGGCGTAGTAGGAGCGCTCGCGCCCGTACCGGTTCTTGTAGCGGACGTGCACCTGCTCGAGCGAGCCGTTGAGGACGGCGTTCTGCGCTCTCACGCCGAGTCGCTCCCACGGGGTGTCGACGCTGAACCCCAGCTGATCGCCCAGCCCCTCGAGCAGCCGGAGGAAGTAGTCGTTGTTCTGCCCGGTCGCCCAGATCGCGATCGCGCCTTCGGCCAGGGACCGCTCCGGGTCGGGGATCAACAGCTCGGGGTCGACCTCTTTGCGGGTGCCGATGCCCGCGCAGACCGGGCACGCGCCGAACGGGGCGTTGAAGGAGAAGGACCGCGGCTCCAGCTCGTCGATGGCCAGCGGGTGCTCGTTCGGGCAGGCCAGGCGCTCGGAGAAGCGCCGTTCGCGGTCGGGGTCGTCCTCGGGCAGGTCGACGAAGTCGAGGATGACCAGGCCGCCGGCCAGCGTCAGCCCGGTCTCGACCGAGTCGGTGATCCGCTGCTTGCTGGTCGCCTTCGCGGTCAAGCGGTCGACCACGACTTCGATGGTGTGCTTCTCTTGCTTCTTCAGCTTCGGCGGGTCGGTCAGGACGTGGTTGGTGCCGTCGACCCGGACCCGGGAGTACCCCTTGGATTGCAGCTCGCCGAACAGGTCGACGTATTCGCCCTTGCGCTCGCGGATGACCGGCGCCAGCACCTGGAAGCGGGTGCCCTCGGGCATCTCCAGCACGCGGTCGACGATCTGCTGCGGGGTCTGCTTGCTGATCGGCTCCCCGCAGATCGGGCAATGCGGGTGGCCGATGCGCGCGTAGAGCAGCCGGAGGTAGTCATAGACCTCGGTGATGGTGCCCACCGTCGAGCGCGGGTTGCGCGAGGTCGACTTCTGGTCGATCGAGACGGCCGGCGAGAGGCCCTCGATGAAGTCGACGTCGGGCTTGTCCATCTGGCCCAGGAACTGCCGGGCGTAGGCCGACAGCGACTCGACGTAGCGACGCTGCCCCTCGGCGAAGATGGTGTCGAAGGCGAGCGAGGACTTGCCGGACCCAGACAGCCCGGTGAACACGATCATCGCGTCGCGCGGTAGGTCTAGGTGGACGTCTTTGAGGTTGTGCTCGCGAGCACCACGAACGATTAGACGGTCTGACACAGGCTTCTCTCTGATCGATTCTCCGACTCACCTTCCAGAGTAGTGGCGGCCTACGACAACAGTGTTTCTCGGCCGCTGAGCCTGATCACCGGCATGATCAGGGCATGATCAGGGCATGCCCCGAACTATCGCCACTAACACTCAAGTAGAGCTTCAGGCACTGCGCGAGTTCATCCGGCCGCGCCATCGCATGATCCTGACCGCCCACCGGCCCGACGGCTCGCCGCAGTCCTCCCCGGTCACCGGCGGGTTGGACGAGCAGGGCCGGATCGTCATCTCCAGCTACCCGGAACGGGCCAAGTCCCGCAATCTCCAGCGGGACCCGCGGTGCTCGGTGCTGGTGCTCTCCGACGAGTTCAACGGCGCCTGGGTGCAGGTCGACGGGACCGCCGAGGTGCTGCTGCTGCCGGCGGCCCTCCAACCGCTGGTCGAGTACTTCCGGGTCATCTCCGGCGAGCACTCGGACTGGGACGAATACCGCGCGGCGATGACGCAACAGGGCAAGTGCCTGATCCGGGTGACTCCGCAGCGGTGGAGTCCGGTCGCCACCGGTGGTTTCCCGGCGCGGCTGGCCGACTGAGCGCCGCTCAGGCGAGCGGCTCAGGGCGAGCGGCTCAGGGCAGGCGCCAGTCGACCGGCGTCGAGCCGGCCGCCGTGAGCGCCGCGTTCGCCCGGCTGAACGGCCGGGAGCCAAAGAAGCCGCCGCTGGCCGACAGCGGACTGGGGTGGACCGACTCGATGCGGGTGATCTCGCTCGCGGCGCCGCTGAGAGCCGTCCGCAGCGACTGGGCCTGACGCCCCCAGAGGATCGCCACGAGCGGTTGGTCGCGTGAGGCCAGGGCCCGGACGGCCTGCTCGGTGACCTGTTCCCAGCCCTTGCCCTGGTGCGAGCCCGACTTGCCGGGTTGGACGGTCAGCACCCGGTTCAGCAGCAGCACGCCCTGCCGCGTCCACGGCGTCAGATCGCCGCTGGTCGGCGGCGGCGCGCCCAGATCGTCGGTCAATTCCTTGAAGATGTTGGCCAGCGAACGCGGTAGCGGCTGGACGTCGGCGGCCACCGCGAAGGACAGCCCGACCGGATGGCCGGGCGTCGGATACGGGTCTTGTCCGACGATCAGCACCCGGACGTCGGCGAAGGGCTGCTGAAAGGCGCGCAGCACGTTGGGACCGGCGGGCAGGTAGCTGCGGCCGGCCGCGATCTCGGACCGGAGGAAGTCACCGGCCGCCGCGATGTGGCCGGCGACCGGCTCGAGGGCGCTGGCCCACCCGGGCTCCACGGTCTCGGACAGCGGACGGCTCGGCACGGTGAGAAAGCGTAGCGGGAACGATTTCTGCCCGTAGGCTTGCGGTGTCGACCGTAGGCTTGAGGTGTCATGGGTAACTACACGATCACCACGCTCGGCGCGACGACCGAGCTGCTGACCCTCCCGCTGGATCGGCCGTTGGCGGAGTGGGACGACCCCCGCATCGTCCAAGTTCCGCGGGGCATCTCGCGCCACGTGGTGCGTTTCGTCCGAGCGGATGGTCAGATTTACGCCTTCAAAGAAGCGACCGCCCGCTACGTGCTGCGCGAGCACCACTTGCTGCGCGGACTGGCCGAGGCCTCGGTGCCCGTGGTCGACGCCTTCGGCACCGTCGTGGACCGCACCGACGAGCAGGGCGAGGGGCTGGAGAGCCTGCTGATCACCCGGCACCTGCAGTACTCGCTGCCCTACCGCAACCTGTTCACCGAACGCTCGCTGCCCGATCTGAGGGCCCGGCTGATGGACGCGCTGGCCCAGCTTTTCGTCCGTCTCCACCTGGCGGGCTTCTTCTGGGGTGATTGCTCGCTGTCCAACACCTTGTTCCGGCGGGACGCGGGATCGCTGGCGGCCTATCTGGTCGACGCGGAGACCGGCGAGATGCACCCCCAGCTGACCGACGGCCAGCGCGGGCACGACCTGTCCATCGCCACCGAGAACA